>JAUXAX010000027.1 GCA_030619685.1 Dehalococcoidia bacterium | reverse complement strand
ATTTGACGCTGAATTCGATAAGCTCGTTGGGCACCCCTACAAGGCGGTTAATAGCCTTGTAGATGGCATCCACTGGACCTGTGCCCAGAGCAGCATCAGCGATGGTAGTGCCATCGGGGCCGACCAGCCTCACCGAGGCGGTGGGAACACTGTGGTCACCGCAGGATATCTGCACCTGCTCCAGATGATAGGTCTCGGAAACAGTGCGTAATTCTTCAGCTACCAATGCCTCCAGGTCTCGGTCAGTGATCTCTCTCTTCTTGTCCGCCAACTCCTTGAAGGCAGCGAAGGCGCGTTTGAGTTCTTCATCAGCCAAAGTATAGCCTAGTTCCTGAAGCCGGACCCTCAACGCATGCCGTCCGCTGAGCTTGCCCAGAGTCAGCATGCTGCCTGTCAGGCCGACATCCCTCGGGTCCATAATCTCGTAGGTAGTCCTTTCCTTAATAACGCCATCCTGATGGATACCCGATTCATGGCGAAAGGCATTAGCGCCAACGATAGCTTTGTTGGGCTGCACATACATCCCGGTGATGTCACTAACCAGACGGCTGGCCTTATGGATTTGAGTGGTATCTATACCGGTCGTGTAGTTGAACAGGTCCTTGCGGGTACGCAACGCCATTACTATCTCCTCGAGGGAGGCATTGCCCGCCCGCTCGCCAATACCATTGATAGTGCACTCGATCTGGCGCACCCCGCAGTCGAGAGCAGCCAGACTATTCGCCACAGCCAATCCCAGGTCGTTGTGGCAATGCACGCTGACAACAGCCTTCTTTATGTTGGGTACGTTCTTGAAGATGCCATCGAGCAGCGCGCAGAACTCCCGCGGGATGGTATAGCCCACCGTATCAGGAATGTTTACCGTTGTGGCTCCGGCATCGATCGCAGCCTCGATTATCTTGTACAGAAACACGGGATCGGTGCGGGTAGCGTCCATGGGCGAGAACTCTACGTCCTCAAGATATCCTTTAGCCCGGGCAACCATGTCCCTGGAGAGCTTCAGAACTTGGCTCCTGCTTTTCTTGAGTTGGTGGGAGATGTGAACCTCCGAGCTGGAAAGAAAGACATGGATTCGGGGACGCCGGGCGTCCTTTACCGCCTCCCAGGCAGCATCCACCGCTTTCGGCTGGGCATGTGCCAGGGCACAGATGATAGGACCGCGCATTTCGTGGCAGATGCGGCGCACTGCCTCCAGATCTCCGGGAGAGGCAATGGGGAAACCGGCCTCGATAACATCCACCTTCAGCCTCCCCAGCTGCCTGGAGATCTCCAGCTTCTCGTCGATATTGAGCGCCGCCCCCGCCGACTGTTCGCCATCGCGCAGGGTGGTATCGAATATGATGACCTTTTCCAAGTTAACTGCCCTCTTTCGCCCTATCACTTCTTCTTGACCCAGGGCATCATATCCCTTAGCTTCTTGCCCACGACCTCGATCTCGTGGCTCTGCTCCCTTTCCCTCAACCTGTAGAAAGAGGAGCGTCCTGCCTGATTCTCCAGGATCCAGCGAGTGGCGAAGCTACCATCCTGAATCTCGGCCAGAATCTGCCTCATCGCTTCCCTGGCACAATCATCGATAACCCGGGGGCCGGATACATAGCCGCCGTACTCGGCGGTGTCGCTCACCGAGTAATTCATGTAGCTCAACCCTCCCTGGTAGAAAAGGTCGACGATGAGCTTCAGCTCATGCATGCACTCGAAGTAGGCGACCTCCGGCTGATAGCCAGCCTCAACCAGGGTCTCAAAAGCAGCCTTCACTAGACAGGAAACCCCGCCGCAGAGCACGGTCTGCTCGCCGAAGAGATCGGTCTCCGTCTCCTCAGCAAAGGTAGTGTCCAGGACCCCTGCTCTGGTGCAGCCGATCCCCTTGGCATAGGCCAAAGCGATCTTCTTGGCCTTACCCGAGGCGTCTTGATGGACGGCAACAAGGGCTGGGGGGCCAGAGCCCTCGGTATAGGTTTGGCGCAGCATGTGGCCAGGGCACTTAGGCGCCACCATTGTAACATCGACATTGGGGGGAGGGACAACCTGATTATAGTGAATGTTGAAGCCATGAGCGAACATGAGCATCTTTCCCTTGGTCATCCCCGCTTCCATCTGGCGGTAGACCACTGGGTGCAGGTTGTCAGGCACAAGCAATGTCATAAGGTCCGCCTCTTTCGCTGTTTCCTCGGCGGTTCCGACCTTGAACCCTGCCTTCTTCGCCTCCTCCCAGGGACCGCTGCCCTTGGCCTCAGCCACAATGACGTTGCATCCGCTGTCCCTGAGATTCAGAGCATGGGCATGACCCTGGCTGCCATAGCCAACTATGCCGATGGTCTTGCCCGAGAGTAAACCGAGATCGGCGTCCTTATCATAGTACATTTGGCACCCCGTCTTTTCAATTTGTTTCGTTGGTCAGGTTTAACCCTTCGGGAGCAATGTCTTGTCTGCTCTCTCGGTTTTGACGCCTCCACCTCCTCCTCGCACCAGGGCAATCCTGCCAGTACGCGCCAATTCCTTAATACCGAACTTCCGAAGGAGACTGTACAGGGAATCGATCTTTTCCTCGTCACCCGTGACCTCTACGACCAGCGAATCAGCGGAAACATCGACGATGTTAGCTCGAAAGATGTCAACAATCTGTATGATCTCGCTGCGCGTAGCGGAAGTGGCATGGACCTTGATCAGCGCCAGCTCCCGGGCAATGATGCGCCCCTCTGTGATGTCGGCTAGCTTAACCACCTCGATCACTTTCTCTAGCTGCTTCCTCACCTGCTCCACAGCAGTGGTGGCTCCATCGACTACAATGGTCATTCGAGAAAGCCCGGGTAGCTCGGAATGACCCACAGCGATGCTCTCGATATTGAAGCCACGCCTACGGATCAGGCTTGCTACACGATTCAAGACACCAGGCTTATCTTCGACTAGGGCTACCAAAGTATGCTTGGTCATTTCACGCTGCCTTCTGGAGATTCGTTAACCAAAAAGGTGTCACAGGTTGCTAGTTTCCCGCGGTTTCACCTTAATCTCGACCTTTTTCCTTGGATCCTCAAGTATCTCTGCCAGAGTAGACCCTGGCGCCACCATGGGGTAGACATTCTCCTCTGGCTCAACTACGAAATCGATGAGAAACGGTCCCTGGTGCTTCATCGCCTTCCGGATAGCGGGCACAACCTGCGAGTTCTGGGTTACCCTCATGCCCGGTAGCCCATAGGCCTCAGCGACTCTAACGAAGTCAGGGCCACTCAGTGGAGTGGCTACATAGCGGCGCCCGTAGAACAAGTCCTGCCATTGCCTCACCATTCCCAGGTAACCGTTATTGAGAATGGCGATCTTAACCGCAATGTTATCCTGAACCGCAGTAGCCAACTCCTGAATGGTCATCTGAAAGCCACCGTCTCCAGCAATAGCCCACACTGTCTCCTCCGGTCGCCCCACCTTAGCGCCTATTGCCGCTGGTAATTCGAATCCCATAGTCCCCAGGCCCCCTGAGGAGATCAGACTGTTCGGCTTTCGATAGCAGAAGTGCTGCGCTGCCCACATCTGGTTCTGGCCCACGCCGGTAACGATGGTTGCATCGCCTTTGGTGACTTCAGAGATCTTGCTCACTACGTACTGGGGCAGGAGCTTTTCGCTCTCGTGACTAACGACCAACGGGTGCTCACGGTGCCATTGCTCAACCTGTTGCACCCAATCAACATGCGTCTGAGCATCGAGTTGCTTGTTTAACACACGTAGCACGTTCTTCACCTCACCGACGATGGGCAGGGTCACCCGCACGTTCTTCCCTATCTCTGAAGGATCGACATCTATATGGATGACCTGAGCGTGGGGCGCAAAGCCGCTTACCTTACCCGTTGCCCGGTCATCAAACCTCATCCCGATAGCGATAATGAGGTCAGTTGCGTTCACCGCCATGTTGGCATAGGCCATGCCGTGCATGCCCAGCATGCCCAGGCTGAGCACATGGTCCTCAGGGAAGCAACTGATCCCCAGTAGAGTGGTGATCACCGGAATCTGCGCCTTCTCTGCCAGCTCCCTAAGCTCCTCATATGCACCCGAGATGATAACCCCTCTTCCGGCAAGGATGACAGGGCGCTTAGATTCACTGATTAGCTTCGCTGCCTTCTCGATCTGGGGTGCATGCCCATGAACAGTCGGCTTATAGCCACGAAGGTCAAGCTTTTCTGGGTAATGAAAGGTTGCCTCCTCGATGAATACATCGCGGGGGATGTCGAGGAGCACTGGCCCGGGCCGCCCGCTTCTGGCAATGTGGAAGGCCTCTTTTACCATAGTGGCCATGTCATCTGCTCTGAGGACAAGGTAGTTATGTTTGGTGATGGGCACAGTTATCCCGGTGATGTCGATCTCCTGGAAGGCGTCTTTCCCGATAAACGGCCTCGCTACCTGCCCTGTGATGGCAACAACTGGAGACGAATCGAGGTGAGCATTGGCGATTCCAGTCACCAGGTTGCAAGCGCCGGGACCGGAAGTGGCAAGACAGACACCTACCCGCCCAGTAGCCCTGGCATAGCCATCCGCAGCGTGAGCGGCCCCCTGCTCATGACGAACCAGGATATGCCGTAGCTGCGGGTATCGGGGCAAGACATCATACAAGGGAAGCAGGGTCCCCCCTGGGAAGCCAAAGATGACCTCCACCTCTTCCTTTACCAGGCTTTCACACAGTATTTGTGCACCATTCACTCTCATTCCGAGCTCCTATCTGAACACCGCGCCGCTTGCTGCCGATGTCACCTTCTCTATATAGCGTTTGAGATACCCCGTTTTTATCTTGGGCTCGAATGCAGGCAGTTGCGAGAGCCGCTGGGCGATCCCGTCGTCGCTCAGTTCCACATCGATCCTGTTGTTGGTGATATCAATCTTTATCTGATCCCCCTCCCTCAAAGCAGCAATAGGGCCCTTCTCCGCTGCCTCTGGAGAGACATGCCCAATGGCAGCACCCCTGGTGGCCCCAGAGAAACGCCCATCGGTAATTAAAGCCACCTCCCTGTCCAGCCCCATACCAGCGATGAGCGAGGTCGGGGTAAGCATCTCAGGCATGCCTGGACCACCCTTGGGCCCCTCATAGCGAATGACTACCACATCGCCCGATTTGACCGAACCCTTCATGATCTCACTGGTAGCTTCGTCCTCGGAGTTGAAGACCCGCGCCGGCCCTTTATGCACCATCATTTCGGGAATCACCGCAGCGCTCTTGACCACAGCCCCCCGGGGCGCCAGATTGCCGAAGAGGATGCTGAGGCCGCCTCTCCCCGAGTGAGGATTCGATACGGGCCTTATAACTTCACTGTCCCTGACCCTGGCGCCGGAGATATCCTGGCCTAGCGCCTTGCCCGAGACCGTCCTTACCTCCAGATTCAATAGTTCACCAACCTCACTCATTACCGCCGCTATTCCTCCTGCAAGGTCCAGGTCCTCCAAATGATAATCCCCCGAGGGCCTCAGCTTGGAGAGATGTGGAGTGCGCTGGCTTATCTCGTTTATGGTCTCAAGTGGGAAGTCAACGCCTGCCTCATGAGCCAGCGCCATAAGGTGCAGCACAGAGTTGGTGCTGCCTCCTAAGGCCATGTCCACCACAAAGGCATTATAGATCGAATCCTTGGTGACAATGTCACGGGGGCGAATGTCCGCCGCCAGCAGCTCCATCACCTGTCTTCCCGTCTCCTTGGCCAGATGTATCCTGCGGGCATCGACAGCGGGGATGGTTCCGTTGCCCGGGAGCGCCATCCCCAGAGCCTCGGTCAGACAGTTCATGGTATTAGCAGTGAACATCCCGGAACAACTGCCGCAGCCGGGGCAAGCCGCCACCTCGAGCTCCTCAAGCTCCAACTGGCTCATCTCCCCCTTCGTTACCTTGCCCACAGCCTCGAAAACATCGTTTAAATCAACGCATTTGTCGTTAGCCAAGCGCCCTGCCAGCATCGGTCCCCCGCTGACGAAGATAGCCGGTATGTTGAGCCTTACGGCAGCCATCAGCATCCCGGGGATGATCTTGTCACAATTAGGAATAAACACCAGGGCATCGAAAGCATGGGCTTGAGCCACGATCTCTACGGAATCCGCGATTAGCTCCCGGCTGGGGAGGCTGTACCTCATGCCGAGATGTCCCATGGCAATGCCATCGCAGACGCCGATGGTGTTGAACTCGAGTGGCGTACCGCCAGCGCTACATACCCCGGCCTTCACCGCCTCAGCCACCTCTCTGAGGTGAAAATGACCGGGGATAACCTCATTGAAGCTATTGACGATGCCAACGATGGGCTGTTCGATCTCCCTCGAGGTCAACCCCAGGGCACGCATCAGCGACCGGTGAGGAGCACGCTCAACGCCCTTTTTCATAACATCGCTTCTCATATCGACTCCAAGCTATCGCTGTAAAGTAAGACTGATTAAACCATAGCTGAAGTTACGTGTCAAGGGAAATGCCCTCAGTGGTCAGCATTCGGCCTTCTTACAATGGTAGATAAGAACTTGGGGGAACCGTTGAGGTTCCCCCAGAATAGAACATTGCGTAGTTAACTAGCGTATTCTGCCGCTAGCTTCTTGACCCTAATACCTTTCGGGTGGTGCTGCCGATCTCAGCCGGGCTCGCTGCTATGGTGGCGCCAGCCTTGCGTAAAGCGGCGATCTTCTCCTGTGCCCTGCCAGAAGTACCCATGATGATCGCCCCGGCGTGCCCCATGCGCCTGCCCGGTGGGGCGGTGCTCCCTGCGACGAAGGCAATCACCGGCTTGGACATCCTACGCTTTATAAACTCCGCTGCTCGCTGTTCCTGATCACCACCTATCTCGCCAATGAGCACCACTGCCTTGGTCTCGGGGTCTTTCTCGAACAGCCGTAATACATCGACAAAGCCCGTGCCAATGATTGGGTCCCCGCCGAGGCCCACGCAGGTGGATTGCCCGATACCCAGCGCCGTTAGCTGGCTTACAGCCTCATAGGTCAGGGTGCCGCTACGTGAGACAACGCCAACATTTCCCTCAAGGAAAATATCGCTGCTCATGATGCCAACCTTGCACTTCCCCGGAGAAATCAACCCAGGGCAGTTGGGGCCGATAAGGCGAATTCTGTTCTGTTTGAGATGACGACTGACCATGACCATGTCCAGGGTTGGGATGCCCTCAGTAATGCAAACGATGAGCGATATCCCGGCATCAGCAGCCTCCAATATGGCATCGTCAGCAAAGGGAGCGGGAACGAAGATAATGCTGGTATTGGCTCTGGTTTCCACCACCGCTCGATGTACAGTGTTGAACACAGGCACGCCATCCAGATCGGCGCCCCCCTTACCCGGGGTAACCCCAGCAACCACCTTTGTGCCGTACTTTATGCAGCGGCGTGCGTGAAAGCTACCCTCACCGCCGGTGATTCCCTGTATCAAAAGTCGCGTTTCTTTATTAACTAGGATGCTCAAGACAAACACCTCAACTGGATTTTTTCGCTGCTTCCACGGCCTTCTGCGCGGCTTCCTGCATACTGTAGGCCCTGATCAAGTGCAATCCGGATTCATTCAGTATGCGCTCCCCCTGTTCAACATTGGTGCCCGCCAGTCGAACGACAACGGGCATCCCAATCACCATTTGATTGGCCGCGGCCACTATTCCCTGGGCAATGGTATCTGCCCGGACCATGCCGCCGAAAATGTTGACCAGCACCGCTTTGACATCTGGATCTGAGGTCAGGATTTGGAATGCCTGAACAACGCGATCGGGGTCATTGATGGTGCCGATATCAAGGAAATTCGCAGCTCCCCCACCTACCTGCTTTAAGAGATCGAGAACTGCCATAGCAAGGCCAGCGCCATTGACTATGCACCCGACACTGCCATCTAGCTTGACATAATGCTCAATGCCTCTACTCTTGGCGTCCACCTCCAGCAGGTCTTCCTGCTCAGTATCGCGCAGGTCAGCAACAGCGCGCTGGCGATGGGAGGCGTTATCATCAAAGTTCAGCTTGGCATCAACAGCGAGCACTCTCCCATCAGAGGTAATAGCAAGGGGATTTATCTCAGCGAGCGAGCAGTCTTTAGCTTCAAACAGCTTGTAGAGGTTGGATATTATCTCCGTGACGAGTCTCAGCTGAGCCGGTGCCAAATTGAGGTCAAAAGCCAATCCCCGCGCTCGGTAGGGATGGACGCCAAGCGCAGGGTCGATGTGAGCCTTCAATATCTTATCGGGACTCGTCCTTGCTAGCTCTTCTATATCTATTCCCCCGGCCTCACTGGCCATGACCACGACCATGCCGGCCGCGTTATCGATTACCACCCCGAGATAGAGTTCACGCTCGATATCTATCGCCTCCTCAACCAGGACGGCACTCACCGGCACCCCTTGGGGGGAGGTCTGGTGGGTGACCAACCTGCTCCCGATCATGCGTTCAGCGGCCTGTTGGGCCTCATCAGGCGATGAGACCGTCTTGATACCCCCAGCCTTGCCCCGTCCCCCGGCGTGGATCTGGGCTTTGATCATTAGCTTCCCCCCAAGAGCGGCTGCTATTTTCTTGGCCTCAGCGGCTGTCCTGGCTACCCCACCACGAGGCACAGGAATGCCAGACTCCGCCAGCATTTGCTTCGCTTGATACTCGTGTACCTTCATATTTCGCTCTCCTCACTCCTCAGGGCACTCCGTAGGCAAAAAAAATTCACCTGACAGCAATCCAAGTGAATCTCTTTCCGGGCTTCCGAACCGGACAGGGCTGTTTCCACGAGACAGAAGTGTCTTCCAGCATAAAACTCGTCAAGGCGAATAAAGACATTGATACGCTGCTAATATATTAACATTTGTGAGCCTGAGAAGCAATTCACCTTTCTGTCTTCTGGAGCATTGCAACGAGCTTCACCTTGACTATTGAGAGCATCGAAGGTACAATGTGCTCAGCTTTGGATAGCTAGGACCCTTCTCGTGGTGGGCGTAGCCGAGCGGTTAAGGCGCCAGGTTGTGGCCCTGGAGATCGAGGGTTCGAATCCCTCCGCTCACCCCATTGTCTCTATTGTCAGTATTAATGGGGGTTCCTAAACCAGAAGCCTGATTCGAAGCAGCGCTTTTCCTCTCCACAAAGCTCGAAAGTGCGCCCGTAGCTCAGTGGATAGAGCATTGGTCTTCGGAACCAAGGGTCGTGGGTTCGAATCCCTCCGGGCGCGCCAGTTTTTGAAGCTAGAATTGAACCCGAAAGCTGTTTCAACGTGCCTCTTATGGTCAGGGTCACATCGTTTGATCAGCCCCCCTTGATCTTTCCCCTGAATAACCAATTCCTCAATATGAGCGGAGGTATAATTGTTGTCAACAGGCTCATCAAGACTAGAGCAGCGTACATATTCTGCTCGATAAGTCCTTGACTAAGTCCTACTAGTGCCACAATCATAGCTACTTCTCCCCTGGGTACCATGCCGACGCCAATGATCAAGGAATCCCTCATATTCATGCCTTGTAATTTCGCAGGGATTCCGCAACCCACAACCTTTGTCAGAATTGCGACGATTGTCAGGACTGCGATAAACCATGCTAGATCAAGCGTAACTACATGAATATCAAATAGAACACCCAAAGAGATGAAGAAAATGGACGCGAATATGATTTGAAGGTATTCCGCTCCCTTTCTGAAAACTGCCCCATGCTTCAACTTGACCCGTGCAAGGGAAACGCCTGCCAGAAAGGAACCTATTATGGCCGAAAGCCCCACAAGCTCTGCTACCATGCTATAAAGAAAGGCAACCATAATTGCAAAGATAAAGATAATTTCAGGGTATCTAGCGCACAGTTTAGTCTTGTCTATCCTGATCATGATTCTACCTACAACAGCGCTTCCAAGAAGAACGCCGAGAGATAAGAATCCTATCGCTTTTGCAAGCGTAACAAGAATGAAGGGCAACGACAGCGTTCCCGAGACGATTTCTCCTGAAACGGATAGAGCTAGGAGGCTAAGCACGTCGTCTATTATCGCCGCACCAATTATTGCCTTTGCTGTTTTGGTCTGTAGTTTACCCATCTCCTTCAGCACATTTGCTGTGATAGCTATGCTTGTCGCCGTCAGGGCGGTTCCAACAAAGATTGCGCCTCCATAGCTAAAGCCGAATAACTTTGCCAGATAGAAACCTGCGATCCAGGGTAGAATGACGCCTACAATGGCAATTGGGAGGTATTTGATATTGGCTATATCTTCAATCTTGAAATGCAGTCCTATGGTAAAAAGCAGAACAACAGCGCCCAGATGTCCCAAACTAGAGACAAAGTCAGTGTAGGTGACCAACCCGAACACACTGGGTCCTACCAATATACCTGCCAGGATTATCCCTACGACGGCAGATTGGTTTATCCTGTATGCAATCAGATAGCCTGCCAAAGCCACAAACATTAGCAGGCTCATCTGAAATTCTATTGAAGACAAGATTCCTTGTTCAGCTGGCAATGATTTCCCCCTCCTGTTCGTCTGAAGGCACGTGGCGATTATCGCGTAGTGCCGGCAGGACATTATACAACAAAGGCCCAGCTTCTCGCACTGGGTCTTGGGGCTGACAATAGTGGTAGCAGCCCGCAACACCAGTCCCAGCGCCCGGAGCGACCCTAGCCTGCGACCCCTGTTTAGCTAATCCACTGAGTGGCACATGACGGCAGGAGATGGTACAGTGAATATGCAGCTGATCGCGGGGGGTCGAGTCCCTTCGGGCGCGCCAGTCTTAGCTGGCATTTCACTGGACAACTCAACGGCATAGGTACTAGACACCCTCTAGCTGCCGCTGCACTTCCCTCTCCCAGCTATCGTCGTCCTCTTTCCATTCATAGGGCAGATCGACAATCGCGCCGGGCTCTTTGATTGATTTCAAAGCCTCAAGGGCATCCTTGATGATCTTCATCTGGAGGTCGCGGTCGAATGGTTTCCCGGTGGTATGCCCCAATGGGAAGTTTATGAAAACCGACCTCGGCGGCTTCACCAACTCGGTTATGTCCCGTGTCGAGCTTGCCGAGATGGTTGGTATCCCATTCTCCTCCACTATCCTAGCGATCAGTCCTACGGACTGATGGCAAACCGGTCACGCCGGAACAAGAAAGAAGACATCCACCCCTTCCTGCTTCAGCCTCTTCGTTATCTCTAGCGCAATCTGATTCTGGAGGGCCGTGCGGCGGAAAATGCGCCCCATAATGGTATAGTTCACTGGGGCAAGCTCGCCAATGTATCCCTCCTTTTCTAACTCCCTGAACCTTTCTATAGGGAAGACACAATTGACATCCCTATCAGCATCGGTGTGATCATAGTAGTTGTGGCTTACAGCTAGCTCTGTGACGTCGATGCCCTTGGGGATTTCCCGGAAGCCGAGGTCGTTCTTCTCCGGATCGAAAGGAAGCTGCTTCCCCTTAATGTAGAATCCTCCAGTGCTGAGGAGCGCAACACGGCACTCCTCAAGGTTCTTTTCAAAAGGGGTGAAGGGTGCGGTCTCATTAACCGCCCACTCATATGGCGGGAATCCTTGAGCAGCAAAAATAGCCCTAGTGAACTCGACGTACTTTATCGGCGACATTCTTGGCCTCCTTGGTTGTCTTGAGCGCGGTCATGCGATTTTAAAGCTAGACGGGCGACGCGGCCCGGGACTTATGCTGCCCCTACTGAGTAGTGGTTCTGCCCGCAAGCTCGTCAGGGTTCAGTTTCATCCATTATAGAGCAAGGTCCGAGGGTTGAACAACTCGCTGGTGTAGAAGCGACTCCTTAGTCTAGGCCGCAATCTCGCTAACGAACTTTACAGCACGGGGGTAGCACAAAATGGTATAATTGAGGTGTGTCTGGGGAGGATTTAGCTACGCAATAGCACTAGACAACAGGGGGCGATACCTAGTGCGTAACACTTCGGAACCGACGGTCGGGGTTCGAATCCCTTCGGGCGCGCCTTGATTCTAAGGGGCATTTGATATGGCCTTTGATTCAGCGATCACTGAGGAGATGAGGAAGCACATCGGCACAAGAGTGTTTCCCGATTTCCCACCGGAAGAAGTCACGATGTGGGGCATCAGGAGATTCCTGGAGGCCACCACTGACGGGAACCCACTGTGGCAGGACGAGGAGTATGCCCGAAAGACGCGCTGGGGCGCTATCATCGCCCCACCGGCTTTTCTCGAGGCGTTCAATCCCAGCAACCACGCCTTCAGGCATTTCCCCGACATGTCTCACATGGGCCTGCCCTTCCAACTCCCTTTCCCCCGCACCTTCTCAGCCTTCAATGAGTTCCAGTTCTTCATCCCCCTCAGACCAGGCGACATTATAACAAGCACCTGCAGGATCGGGGATATCTACGAGAGGGAGAGCAAGACCGGGGCCGGGAGGATGGTGTTCATACGCATGGACAATGAACATCGCAATCAAAGGAACGAGGTGGTAGGCATAACCAGTGAGGCTATGGTCTCCATTGAGGGCTCATCAGCCCGCGGAACATCTGACAGCGCGCCGCCACCGCTAAACAAGGTGGAACCACGTCCTCCAACTACAGAGCAGGTCTACTTCGAGGACATTGAAGTCGGTACGCAGCTACCTCCTCTGGTGAAAGACGTCACCCTGTTCACCATTCTGAAATGGGCGGCAGCCGTCAATGATTACGGGCCTCATCACTTCGACTACCAGTTTGCCACCCAGGTGCTGGGGCTACCTAGCGTAGTTGCCCACGGTCCGCACAATACAGCTCTGTTGGCGCAGCTTGTCACTAACTGGATCGGTGGCTGGGGCGTTCTCAAGAAGCACTATGCCGAGATGAGAGGAAACGTTTTCCCCGGAGATACCCTTACTTTTCAGGGCAAGGTTGCCAACAAAGACATACAGGACGGGGAGAACGTTGTTGAGTGTGAGAGCTGGGCAGAAAACCAGAACGGGCGCAAGGTGATGCTAGGAAAGTCGACGGTTATACTACCTAAGAGAAAGTGATATGCTATGAAAGGTTATCGTACACCGTCCTGGTTCCGTATGAGGGGATTTCTGCAGAAGAAACAGGCAAAGACCCGTAAGGATAAGCCGCGGCCAAAGCAAAGCCAAGACCACAGGCGGGAGGTGAAATGAGCAGCGAGTATGTTCATCTGGAAGTTGGTCAAGACGTACATGGGTTGGCTGGGTACTACACTCCGCTCAAGGAACTCAGACTGCCGCATAACGGCAGGGAAGTCCTCTGTGTAATCGGAATGTCCGAGGTGGAATCCGCCTGCTGCGGTGGGGGGAGTTGTGGCTATGCCATAGTTCCGGGGTATATTGTGACCTGGAAGGATGGGAAGAACGAGTCAGGACTACCGGTATCACAGGTAGAGCCCATCGCTGACGAGGCGATAAAGCGTGAGATTGCAAAAACTATCAGGGAAACCGAGTGCATCTTCAACATCGACTTCTGGTAGTGGCAGTGTAGCTAAGCAATGCCTGCCAATTGACCAATGACCGCCTGGCAGATATATTAGTTGAGACCGAAGTCAAAGAGGAAAGCGGGGTGAGAGCATGGCAAAAAAACTGGGTAAAATAGAGAAACCTCCGGTGGAGAAATACAGTAAGGGGAGGAGGCTGCTCTTTGTGCCCCTTCTGTTCTCCCCTCCCGAACCTGAGGACGATTTTGTGGAAAAAGCTCGTAAGTACTGGGACGAGGTCGAGGCTCAAGTAGCTAACCTGGAATCGAAACTCGGCAGCGTAAGCAAGGTATATCATGAGTTAGTACCGGTGGGTGGAGAAGAAGGAGGCAAAGTCATCGAGGAGCTGAACAGCGCAAGCTATCAAATTGTTAGAGCCAGGTTGGACAAGGGTGCCGAGATCCAGCCAATCGAAGATATCGAGCTGCTAATGGAGTTCATGGACTGGAGCAGATGTTTGGCAGTCGGTCTACAGAACCAGAAGGTGCTTGTCAAGGTCTATGAATCGTATTTAGAGGTTCGCTCGAGAAGGAACGAGGACATGGCAAAGAGAATAGACGAGACCTTGAAAGAGGAAGATATCGGGATATTGCTGATGAGGGAAGGCCATCAGGTTCAGTTTCCCACGGACATAGAAGTATTCTACGTTGCTCCACCCGGCCTGGATGAAATCAAGCGCTGGATTAGAGCCCGCGAGGAGGAGCTTGAAACCCCAACTGAGAAGGATTCTACGGATAAGGATTCAAAGGAATAGGCATGGAGCTGGCTATCAACAAGACCAGGCTCTCCATTGTTCAAGGCGACATCACCGGGCAGGCAACCGATGCCATAGTTAATGCTGCCAACCCCAGCCTTATGGGCGGTGGTGGCGTGGACGGTGCTATCCATCGAGCAGGAGGGCCAGCCATCCTCGAGGAGTGCCGGCAAATACGTGCGGAAAGGGGACGGCTACCTACAGGCGAGGCGGTTATCACCACAGGGGGCAAGCTTAGGGCACGCCATGTTATTCACACCGTAGGTCCTGTGTGGCATGGCGGCACCAGGGGGGAGGCCGATCTTCTAGCCAGTGCCTACCGCGAGAGCCTGAAGCTGGCAGTCGAGCGAGGCTTGAAAAGTATCTCCTTTCCTTCGATAAGCACCGGCGCCTATGGATATCCGGTCCAGCCTGCGGCCAGGGTCGCCCTGCAGACGGTCATCGATTTCCTTAGTCAGGACGAGTCGCTGGCAGAGGTGGTCTTCGTTCTCTTCGACTCCGCAACCCACCGCATCTATTCAGAGTCCCTTCGAGGACTGGCGTCTAAGCGGGGATAGCCTCTTATGAAGATAGTCTACCATCCGCGATATGAGGAGGTTTATGCCAGCGACCCTGCCGCCAAGGCCGGTCGCATGGAGAGCATATTGAAAGAGGTCTCGCCTCAGTTCGAGCTGACTGCCCCGGAGCCAGCATCTACCACCGATATAGAGCTCGCCCACTCCAACTGGCACATTGCAAGTATTCAGAGATCGCCAGAGACATATGAGCTCGCTCTGCTGGCAGCAGGGGGAGCCATCAAGGCAGCTGAGCTGGCTGTGCGCGGAGAGCTTGCCTTCGGACTCATAAGGCCGCCCGGGCATCATGCCAGCCCGGACCACTGCTGGGGATTCTGCTTCTTCAACAATGTAGCCATCTCCATAGCCAAGCTCAGGCAGGAAGGCATTATCAGCGCGGCAGTGATACTGGATATAGACCTCCATTTCGGAGATGGCACAGAGAATATCTGCGGCAGCATGCCTGAGATAACATACTTCCATCCGGAGGACAGGGGAAGACAGGGGTTTGTGGACACCATCTCGCACTTCCTGAGCAATCAGAGGGCAGACATAATTGCTGTCTCCGCTGGTTTTGACCGACACGAGGAGGATTGGGGAGGGCAACTGAAAACTGAGGACTATCTTACCATCGGGCAGATGGTAAAGGAATTCTCTGAGAGGGTCTGCCGGGGAAGAAGGTATGGCGTCCTCGAAGGCGGCTACAACCATGCTGTGCTGGGAAGGAACGTCAAGGCCTTTGTTGAAGGTTTGACCTAGCCTTCAGGTCGGTCAACAGCCGCCACTTGCCACAGTTAGCAGATAGGTGTTAGAATTACGCACGGTAGTTGCAAAAAGGGGCGCTAGCTCAATTTGGCAGAGCAACTGACTCTTAATCAGTGGGTTGTGGGTTCGAGTCCCGCGCGCCCTACCACACCCTACAGTATCAAGAACCTCTGCCAGCCCCTGGGAAATCCCATCAGGTGACAGAGGTACCGTATACGTCAGGAGCACCTCCTTCCCCGTCACCTTGATTTCCTTCACGAAGCTCCGGATAAAGGCCTTTTGCTCCATTAGCGGACTCTTAGACAACACATCTCTCAGATTGTCCACGTAACTCCTCACAACCTCAGCGTCTGCCAGCTTTATTCTGCGCTGAGCAAGCGATTCCTCCATGTCCCACCGCGCCGCTTCAAGCTGATCCTCTTGATGGCGCAGCGCTTGGATCCTAGGCGCCAAGTCGTTGATCCCAACCTTCCTCGTCATATTTACAGCATTTACCACATCCTGTGTTCGTACGCCCTTCTTGATGCTCTTCAAAATACAGGATCGTGGGGAGAGACTCCTGCGTAAGCCCGGTGCCCCTCGAAAAGCTGGAGCACTATAAGCTAGAATACAAGTCGCCAACCACAGTCATAACACGGGGCGAGGAGACAGTCTCCCAGGTTGAGATATTCGAGTACTTTCCTTAAGAACACTTCCCTCACAGATGTGGACACTGCATAACGGTATGTTGTGAAATTGACTACCCTGTGCTACACTGTATTTCAATTCTGGCGATAGTGCTTAAGGAAGGGGAAAGGCAACTATGAACCAGGAGTCGTCAGGCTCGGAACGCCTCAAGTATAAGCCGAAGATCGTCGCCGCCATCCCCTGCTTCAACGAGGCACGATGCATCGGGAGTGTGGTGATCAAAGCAAAGAAGTTTGTCGACCTTATCTATGGGCCAGATGATTATCCGCTGGTTGCAGATAGGAATGGGGCCGGAGAATCAGAAGTCAAATAGGGGTGGAGTCGGACCCCTATCCTTGCTGAGATAACGAACGGCGCTGCGACGCCGCGCTCATTGCAGTGGGGACGGCTGCTGCCCGAGCCATAACGCTGACCATTGAACTTTCGTCCATTTGGTGCAATCGGCTCAACATTTGTGCATTTTGTTGGACAACCAGCTAGAGGCTAAATGCCAGGCTGAAAGTTCTTGATATTGTCCAGTTAGGTCTACCACTTGAATTGTTAGCAAATGCTTAGCTTTTCTGCGTTCGGCTAGCTTCATTGTTATGCTTAACACCTTTTCAGCTTCCATTAGCTTCCGCTTTTCCACTTAACACTTTGTATAGCCAAGGTTAACGCCACAAAACGCCAAATGTCAAAGCCCACTTTTCACATAACGTTTTCATTCACTGCGACAAACGTCGCTACGGCTGAGTGGACTGTCTCTTTGACTAACAAAGAGGGAAAAGACTTCAAGATTGATGGTGTCACTGTTATTGATGCTAGGAACTTCAAGGCTGTTCGAGTTTGCGACTATATATCCGATACATCAACCTTGAAGAAGGCATGGGGTGAGGAATAAGTACCACCCATCGCTAGAACCCCCTCTGCCTTGCCAGAATTGCCATCTTTCCGTTGCTTTCTTGACTTCCCGTGGTATCATGTGTTATCGCCAATGAATGTCGTAATAGCTAGTCATGTGTTTAGTAAACCAAATGACTGAGCTAAGGAGGGAAACCATGATAGGCAATAAGGATAGATATGCCTTGGTAACAGGAGCTTCGAGTGGAATCGGCTATGAGCTTGCAAAGCTGCTCGCAAAGGACGGTAAGAACCTAGTAGTGGTGGCAAGGAGTCAAGACAGACTTGAGGAGTTGAAGACGGAGATTGAGAACAAATATGGAACGACTGTAAGGGTTTTGCCCAAGGACTTGTCCGATCCCAGGGCGCCGCAAGAGATATTCTCTGAACTTGAAAAGGAAGATATCAACGTAGATGTACTTGTCAACAATGCAGGTTTTGGCGTCTACGGCATGTTTTCCGAAACAGACTTACAAGAAGAACTAAGAATGATTCAGGTGAACGCTACTTCACTGATACATTTGACCAAACTTTTCCTAAAAGGAATGGTAGACAATGGGTCAGGCAGCATATTGAACGTAGCTTCTGTGTGCTCTTTTCTATCCACTCCACTAGAGTCTGTCTATTGCGCTACCAAGTCTTTGGTCTTGCATTTCTCCGAGGCTTTGGCAAACGAACTGCAAGGAACTGGTGTCAGCGTTACCTGCCTTTGCCCAGGTCTAGCAAAAACTTTATTCCATAAGAGGGCAAATATGGAAAACACCAAAGTAGGAAAGCGTAAAATGATGGATGCTGCCACGGTTGCTGAGGCTGGTTATAAGGCTCTAAGAAGAGGGAAAGTCATTGCTATTCCTGGTCTAATATACAAATTTGCGCCATTGCTTGCCAGAGTTGCTCCAAGGAGTGCAGTCACAAAAATCGTGAGGTCGCAGCATGAACGTGTATGACTCTAGCCGAGAGAACAGACTCAAGCACGGGCTATGGAAGGGAGGCAATCATGAAGAAGGGGAAACTGTAGAGCGGAAAGAAGAATACTGGAGCAGGTTTGCTCAATCTTTCGAGGATGACCAAGAGTACGTTGCTGGAAAGAGTTCTATTCAAACACTTGTCAAGAGATTGAAAGGAGAACGTGACCTGCAAGAAGTAATAGAATTTGGATGCGGAACAGGACAATTCACCAAAGCAATAGCCAAGAATGCAGAACATATCATAGCCACTGACCTTTCTGATGAGATGTTAGAGATGGCAACAATACGACTGAGGAGATTTAAGAATGTGGCTGTACGAAAAGCTGATTGCTATCACACGTCTTTTCCATCGGGAAGATTCGATACAGTATTCATGGCTAATCTAATCCACGTTATAGAGTATCCTCATGATACACTTCGAGAAAGTCACAGGATTTCAAAAAACGGGGGGACATTGCTTATTGCGTCCTTCACTAATTACGGTAGGAAAGAGTCTGACATGATAAGAACAGCCACAAGATACCTCGAAAGGTTTGGCATGCCACCACCTTACTTTCGGGACAAGCTTTCTCCTGATGAACTTGCTCACCTTGTAGAAGGTGCAGGTTTTCAAGTACGTGAAGTTCAACTTCTTAAAAACTGGTTATATTTAAAGGGTACAAAGATATGAGTACAGCATAAAGCTAGACGTATGTGACTACAGTGCCTAACCTCCCCACGATCCCCTCTGCCTTGCCATAATTGCCGGTGTGGTAGTCTTGACAGGAAGCGAGGAGAACAGTATAAAGTTGATCAACGGACAATGGGAAACATCATAAAGAGACGAATAGTAGGCAACTTGGGTAAAAAGCTTCTCATCATTGCAGGAACCATCTTTATTGGGCTTGCAATCCTCGGAATATTATTACCCATTTTACCTACTACTCCCTTCCTTCTATTGGCTGCTGCTTGCTATGCTAGGAGTTCAGAAAGGTTCAGCAATTGGCTCCTGGGCAACAGGTTGTTTGGGAAAGTCATCAAGGACTACCGAGAAGGGAAGGGAATGCCGCTGAAACTGAAAGCGTTGTTCATTGTCTTCCTTTGGGCAACGATAGGATGCTCAGCCGCTTTTGCAGTCGATATGCTTCCAGTCAGAATCGTCTTGATTGTAGTGGGAGTTGGAGTCACCGCACACATAGTTCTCATCCGCCCCTCAGAACGCTGGCAAAGGCAGTCCATCTGACTGATCAATCCGCAACGCCTCCCCGAAATCCCCTCTGCGTTGCCAGGATGGCCATCCGAGCGGTTTTTTGATCCCCGAGACCAACCCCCCCTTCATCTTCACCTGCTGGACGGGAATAAGCCGAAGTGTTGTACCGAAGCCTGTGAACGCCCCCACCAAATCCAGGGATTAGGGGTGGGATAAGACGTTGACAAAGGTTGACGACAGTGATATAAGGGCTTCGCGGCAGCGTCTTTCAGGATGCTCCTGCCACCACCCCAGTTCGACGTATTCCAGATTGTTCCCTCAGGACAGGGACCTTCGTCGTGGGTCTTTGACCTGTCCTGATCGGCCGGGAGGGATGTTCACTGTTGCAGGCATTGGCAAGTGAATTGACAGGCGCTAGGTAGCCTTTCGCCAGAGCTAGATTGGACCTGGCTTGTATTCAGCTGTGCTCAACTTGACAAAACTCTGCATATTCTTGGCAGCGGTGGCGCACTGGCTCTATCTCAGGAAGGGAGGGTTTGTCTATGCAGACTTACATTCTGTTGATGAAGCTAACTGAACAAGGGATCAAGGACATCAAGAACGCGCCCAAGAGGATTGACCTGGCCACGCAGAGTCTCGAAGCGATGGGAGGCAAGATGGTAAGCTTCTACGCAGTGATGGGAGAATACGACTATGTGGTTATCGGTGAGGTTCCCAGCGATGAAGTTGCCATGAAATTCCTTTTGGGTCTGGGCGCCGTTGGCAACGTGAGGACCACGACGCTCAAGGCGTTCACGAGAGAAGAGTTTGTGGGGGCGGTGGAGAGGATGCCCTAGCCTTATCGGCAAGGGCAGCGAATGGCCCACTTGCACGGAGGATGTCACGAGAAGCCAGTGCGCCACCTGGTGAACAAAGAGGAGTCCTTTGATCTCATGGGTCAGCCTTAGGCCCTTTTTTGAACGGGCAGGGTTGCTCGTTGGCCCAGGTTTTGACGGGCCAGTTGACAACAGTGGCAGGGTTCTGCACCATTTGCCATAGAGCCCCCCCAATCGCCTTAACTGGAATGGAAATCGGGAGAGGTACGGATTGATGGACGAACACTCAAAAGGGAAACAGGACGATATTGTCTACAAGCGACTGGCCCGCCGTCTGGATACTATCCCCAATGCCTTCCCGGCCACTGAGAGCGGGGTGGAACTGAAAATACTGGCCAAGCTGTTCACGCCGGAGGAGGCTGCCCTGGCCCTCCAGTTGAAAGTGACCCCTGAGTCGGCAGAGCAGATTGCCCAGCGCACAGGCGATGATACGCAAGCGCTGGAGGCTGCCTTAGATGGGATGGCAGAGCGAGGGCTGATACGGGCCAAACGCGGCCAGGGGAGGGTGACCTACGGGCTGATGCCCTTCGTGGTCGGCATCTACGAGCTGCAGCTCGCTCACATGGATGAGGAGTTCGCCCGGCTTTTCGAGGCCTACTACAAGGAAGCGTTCCATGAAGTGCTGGACTTGAGGCCGCCCATTCAACGGGTCATCCCGGTTGAGCAGAACGTGCCTGTAGATATCGAAGTCATGCCCTATGAGCGTGCTTCAGAGCTTCTGGGACAAGCCCAGTCGTGGGGCGTGATGGATTGCATCTGCCGGAAGCAGAAGAAGCTGATAGGCGAGGCGTGTGAACACCCGGTGGACGTTTGTATGATCTTCAGCCGGCGGCCGGGCACCTTCGACGAAAGGGAGGTCATCCGGGCGCTGACGAAGGAGGAGGCGCTGGGCGTGCTGCGCCGCGCCGAAGAGGCCGGTCTGGTCCACACCGTTGGCAACAACCAACGGGAGGTGTTCTACGTCTGCAACTGCTGTACCTGCAGCTGCGCTATCCTGCGTGGTGTGGCCGAGTACGGACTCATGAGCGCCGTGGCCCCTTCAGCTTTTCGATCAAGCGTGGACGAGGACCTGTGCACGGGCTGTGAGCTCTGCCTCGACCGCTGCCAGTTCGGGGCGCTGTCTGTGGTGAACGGCGTCTGCCAGGTGGATGAACGGCGCTGCTTCGGCTGTGGGTTGTGCATCACGGCCTGTGGGGACGACGCGCTCAGTTTGGCACCCAGGCCAGCCGACGAGGTGAAGCCGCCCCCGGAGTCCATGCCCGACTGGATGATGGAGCGGGCTGCGCTACGTGAGATCGATCTGGGCGCACTGGAAGATGTGATAGGGAAGCTTATTAACAGAGAGAGTGCCTGACGGATTTCGACAACCCCCGGATTTCTTGGTTGCTGACGCTGGCAACAAAGTGAATGCCATGTCGCACCATCCTTGACCGCTGAATACCCCGCAAGAAGCTCACTTCTCAAATGACCTCATAGATGGTCGAGGAGATTGACATGCCCCTACATTTGTGTTATTTTGGCAGGGGCTTATTGCAATAGATTGCAATAACTCTTGTTTGCAGTATAACATCAGCAGCAAGCGAAGCATCGAGAAGGAAGAATAGCATGTCGGGTGAAACGGCTGCTTTGGCGGGAACAGCTGCAGCCATAGCATTTGCTCATACTCTTCTGGGCCCTGACCACTACTTGCCGTTTATTGTGCTTGCCAAAGCGAGGCAATGGAGTGGTGTTAAGACGGCTGTGATTACACTTCTATGTGGACTTGCCCACATATTGAGTTCGGTTGTTTTGGGGTTCATAGGTGTTGCTCTAGGCATTGCCGTTTTTAGATTGGAGGCGTTTGAATCATTTCGAGGCGAACTAGCTGCCTGGCTGCTTCTTGCATTTGGATTTACATACTTCATTTGGGGGATACATCGGGCAATTCGCAAAAGACCCCATGAGCATCCACACCTGCATGAAGGCGAAAGCGCCCATTTACATCTGCACGGGCACATCGCAGGGCATACTCATGTTCACACTGCAAACTCTGTCAGCTTGACCCCTTGGATTCTCTTCACAATATTCTTGTTTGGCCCTTGCGAGCCGTTGATTCCTATCCTGATGTATCCAGCAGCCAAGAGCAATATGATGAGTGTGGCGCTGGTGGCATCTATCTTTGGCTTGGTGACCATTGCGACTATGCTGAGTGTGGTTCTAGCTTCATACTATGGCTTGTCAAAGCTATCGCTTCCCAGACCTGAGAGATACGCACATGCCCTGGCTGGCTTGACAATTCTTCTTTGCGGGAGTGCTATAAAGTTCATGGGACTATAGCGTCTTGAACCGCTTCGCTCAGCGCGTCCACAGACCATGCTTTGTAGTTGCAGATCAGCCGACTGCAGGTATCGACCCTACTACCAGCAGTGAGTGCTTTCCTGATGCAAATCGGAGAAATCAGCCTTCGCAGCTCTTGCAGGTTCCAAAGATGGCAATGTGGTCGAGTTCAGCGTCGAAGCCGTACTGGGCCTTTAGTTGGTCTCTGAGCTTGTCAAGGACGTTGCTATCGATGTCGCTGACCTTGCCGCATTTGCGGCACACCAAGTGGTGATGATGTGCTTTCTCTTCTGGATGATAGAGGAAGCGCCCGCCACCCAAATCCGTCTCAGTCACCAAACCATTTTCCTTCAAGAGTTCCAAGGTCCGATAAACAGTAGAGATATTAATGTAGGGATACTGGAGACGGGCCTTTGCGTGGATTTCTTCGGCACTGATGTGATCATGGCTGGCTTCGATGGCTGCCAGCACCATCATACGCTGGGGAGTAAGGCGGTAGCCTTTTTCTCGCAGAATCTCTTGTAGGCTTTTCTGCTCTTTCATGTCCTATGTCGCAATTTTGCTTCCATATTAGATATATCATGGTTGAATGTTTATTGCAACTGAGCGCCCCTACGGGGTGGGTTGTCAGAGAGAGTAGGTATAACCTATAATAAATTAATAGGTCTGATGTCCTGAGCATCGAGATATCTCAGGTCGTCTTTTTTTGCCAGTAGCTTCGAGTTTCAAGGGGGCAAGATCGAGATCGGAATTGACCCGGTTGCGTTCAGCATCGGTCCCATTACCGTACATTGGTATGGGATAATGGTTGCTTTAGCTGTTGTGACTCTGGTGCTGTGGGTCTGGTACTTCCTCAAGAAGGTGGGAGTCAAAACCGAGGATGTCATGGGTGCCGCCCTCTGGGCCATACCCATGGGGATCATCGTCTCCAGGCTTATCCACGTTATTGATAAGTATGACCACTACTTCCATAATCCCGGTGATATCCTAGGGTTCGAGGGGCTCACAATCTACGGGGCTATACTGGGGGGGCTGTTGGGGGCATGGATTTACTCCAGGCTGCGGCGAGCGTCCTTCGCGCCGCTGGCCGACCTCGGCGCTCCAGGCATTATCCTGGCGCAGGCCATAGGCAGGGTGGGGTGCATCCTAAATGGCTGCTGCTATGGAACAGCAACGTCTTTGCCCTGGGGTTTTATTTATCCCCGTGTCAGCGGCGAAGCAATTCATCCTACCCAGCTTTACGAACTACTGGGTGACCTGGTCATTTTTGCCCTTCTCTTCTGGGTGTTCCGGGGTCGCCTCAGGCCGAGCGGTTCTCTTCTCGCGGTGTACCTGGCCCTGTACTCCGCTTTGACCTTCACAGTGAGGTTCTGGCGTGGAGATACAGAGCAATTCCTGGGGCCTCTGCAGGAAGGTCAGCTTATAGCAATCCTTGTGTTTACCGCTGCCGCTATTTGGCTTGTGGCCAAGAAGACCCACTGGGGCACGGAGCAGGAAGAGCGAGTTTCTGGTGACGCAGAGGAAGCTCCAGTGATTGAGAGCCCTGAATAAAGCTCTCGTGCGGCGCGCGTTCGCCATTATGCAGGTCAGGCCTCCTTCAACATCGGGGCTCTTCCTCTTGTGAATAGAACGGGGTACACTATGTCGCTCACACAACAGGGAATCCAAACTGCAAGGAACAAGAACAACAGGATAGCAACAACTTGAATCCAACTTAGTGTTTGGCCTAAGGCCATGATGATGTGGAATAATGATGCCCATGTACTCAACAAAACATGTCCCGCGTGCGGGAATCTGGTTATGGGTCTCCAGTAGCCAATTGCGAGGCCCAAGAATGCTGCAGGATTTGTTAGCAGCGGTTCTTCGATAAAACCGATATGGATTCCCTTGTTGGGTAGATCAAGCAAGGTTTCCCCAAGATAAGGAATAATCGAGTCACTTAGCGTTGCTATGCTGATGGCACCGGTGTAGCCAATCAAGGCCGCTACCCAGATGTTGCGCTTCCCATATCTCACATACAAAGACGTTGTGACAAGCGCGCTCAAGAAAACGTGAGCTGGATGCAAGACATAGAATATATCCTGTGAAACTGGAGAGATTTGGGGCAGAAAATTGCCAAAGACTATTATGACCATGACAATGATCCCTGTTACCGCTCCAAGAGCAGTGAAGGGAGCATGGCTCTTGAGTTCACCTGCTATCTGCTTGATCATGGGTTGCCTGTTGCATCAGTGAGTAGCCAATTGATGGCTATTCTCAATGACAAGACCAACAAATAAACGCTGCTTCAGCAGAGCCTTGGAGACCTATGCGGAGGCTATCTTCTGGCAGTTCTGGCAGCGGCCTGCGAACTCAAGAAGATGGCCTTCGATCTCAAAACCGGTCACTCGTGACAGCCTCTGCTCCAGCTCACTGAGACCACAATCGATAAAGTCAGCCACTGTGCCACAGTCAGAGCAGATGAGGTGATGGTGGTGTTCTTGAGGCCTCCTCAGCAGATAACTCCGGCAGTTACCGCCGGAGTGCACCTCACAGATGAGCCCCAGCTTGTCGAGTATATCAAGAGTGCGGTATATAGTTACCAGCCCGATGCCGGGGTGTTCGTGACGCACCCGATCGTGAATATCGGCTGGTGTAAGGTGGTCATGACTGAGGGCAATTGCATCCAGCACCGCGCGCCGCTGCGGGGTGAGCTTGTAGCCTTGCCGTCTGAGGATGTTTGCTATGCTCTTCCCTGTAAGAGTCATCTCGTTGCTAAATGAAAAGGCTTTTCAATTACGCTTATAGCACAATCACTCTGCGTTGTCAAGGAAACCGGGGCATTTGGGAGGGGGGCTTGGCCCTCATCCTTCGACAAGCTTGCCCTGAGCGGAGCCGAAGGGAGAGAAGCCGAAGGGCTCAGGACAGGCCCTAACCTCTCCCTCCCCTGGCGGGAGGGGGTTAGAGGGAGGGCGATTCAGGGTGCAGAGGGCGGGAGATGGCGATTGATGCAACTGCGTTTTTCGAGACTACTTCTTGTTGAGCTTATCGCCGAAATCTTCCAGCCTTTGCTCAAGCTCTTTTTGTCTCAGGGACATGGTGAAATCGCCCCGAGTTCTCTCGAGGACACCTCGTACCATGTCAGTGGTTCGTCTCAAGCCGCCGGTCAGGGCGTCGTGGAAGTCGATTGTTACTAAAAGGCTGTAGATGTCGTCCATGGCCTGGAGTATTCCCTCGCAGCGGGTGATGCCGCCTTCCCTAAGGGTGTCAAGCAAATGTCGCCTGAGCTCGCCTGCCGCCTCACCGAGACCGTTGAGGTAAGCAGCGTAGCTGATGCCGAGATCATCGGGGTCGGGCAAATCCCCTCCTGATACCAGCGCTAGGGTGATGCAGGCCTCGGCGTACTCCTTTTGGGCGTTGTGGACGAAGCCGCCGTGGAATAGCTCGCCGTGCTGAGCCAGCGTGCGGCTCATCTCCTCTACGTTGTCCCGTGACGAGTTGATGAGCTCTCTGGCCTGGTCGTATTCCC
>JAUXAX010000002.1 GCA_030619685.1 Dehalococcoidia bacterium | reverse complement strand
CAGATCGGCATGTAGCCTGTCTGCTATCTCCATTATCGCCCTAATGCTCCAAACTTTCCCACTCACGCGTTCATTCTTCATGAGGAAGTCTATTCCCTGTATAGCCTGCCCCAGACGTACTCCCTGGATAGCCTCCAGTGTGTCCTGCCCTTCCGGGGCACCAACATAGACAAAAACGCATTTATGATCAGCAAAGAACTCTGAAAGTCCCTTTGCCACAGTTTGGCATACGTGCCCAATTGTATTGGCTTCATTCTGGAAGGGGATGCCAACCACTATGTCGGCTTCCCCAATCCTCTTTGCCTTCTCGAGAGGTTCGTTTAACGATTCCGCGTAGGCTTCCTCAGCTTCCAAGGTATCTTTGTTCATCTCTTTGAAATCTGCTCCCTATCGGGGTGGTGTGATGCCCAGTAGTGTCACTGACTTACTCAAACATTAGCACATTCGCCATTGCGTATACAATAGTTCTCGTGGGTGACTGGTACTGGAGAAATGATGCCATTAGTACCAACAGCCTCCGAAAGAAGACTTACGCCCGGATTGGCGGTCATATGACCATGACTGGCCTAACCGGTGTACAAAACGTCAGACTCTAGGACTCAAGGGAACTGGCCCATTGCATAGCATCCCTCAAGTGAAGTCGAAGCACATCAAAGCTGAAGTACCTCTTCCCCACCATAACATTGTGGTTGGCGATACTTCGCAACCTCTCGGGGCTCGTAAGAATTGCTATTATCTCGCGGGCTGCTCGCGTCAGCACTTCGGGGGGGATCCCAACAAGCCCCATGTTGTCTCTCTCCGGGAGGAGTGTATCTCCAAGAGATACTACCCTAACGCCCTTCGGGGCAATATCCTCCTTGAAAACGGGATACTCAAACACCGCGACGGGCAGTTCAGCGGCCAATGCCTCGAGAAGCTGATTGCCAAATCCCTCCCATCCCGTGGGGTAGAGGACGAAGTCAGCCATAGCATACAAATCGGGATACAGAGCGTAGAGCCCTTCCTCTTCAGAGCGATATGGGCGAACGTCGTCCCCCGCGTATCTCCATACGATCTTCAGCCTATCGAAAAGCTTAAAGAGCTTCTTCTGGTAGTCAATGAAAGCTCGCTCCGGTCGACCAGCGAGAACAAGCACTACCCGACTCCTCTCAGAGAATAGCTCGCCATGGTAGAGCCTCTTCCCGATCATCGCCTGGCGTAGGCTTTGCAGGACGGCGGTTAGGTGCCCTGCCAATTCCGTCTGCTTGTTGGGGACTATGCGTGCACCTGCGAAGAGAACCACGTCATGTGCCTCAATACCATACTTTGCCCGAAGACGCACTCGAATTCTTGCGCGCTCCCTGGGCTCGAGCCTTTGGTCAAAGTCCATCGTATCATGAATGACTTCGGCATCCACACCTTTCTCTCCAAGGCCTCTCTTGTTGCGCGTGTTGATCGTCCAGTGTCTAAGGTTAGGCATTCTTGGGGGATAGTATCCCTCGAGGATCGACTTGGCGAAGTCGCAGGTCGGAGGGAATTTGTAGGCCCCTTCGCTCAGAATATCGTGATGGATCGCGGCACAGGGTAGCTGCATCTCTCGAAGTAGCTCAGTTAGACTCACTGTGGCCGCGGGGTGAACCGGGAGGGAGAGCACATTATGTACAAAGAGCAGATTGGGCGCGAAATCCTCGATTATCTTGCCCAACTGCCGTTTCAACTCCAGGCGGGAGACATCAAAGGTGCTTCTGAGGTCAGCTTCGCTGGCAGAGTCCATCACCCCAGGCCCAAAGAGCTTCCGCACTATCGTCGCCACTCCTTCACGGTCGAACTCCAATGCGGGTACGGGGAAATCCGCCCAATCGTATGCCGAGCAAATCGCCACCTGATGGCCCATCGCTTCGAGGAGGGCTTGGCGTTTCGCTATCTCCAGGGAAACGCCGTCTGTGCCCGCTGAGTCGAGCGGATCCACCTTTGCTCGCTTTTCCTGTAATCCCCTGGCGGGAGCAGAGCGAAAATGAACAATAAGCGCTCTCATCGGGAACCTACCGCACCTCCCAATAGCGAATCTCACCCCTCTGAATCCTGCGACGTATTAAGCTGCGAAGCCACCTTCCAATGATACGCCTTGTTTGAGGGACCAACACCGCGAACCCGATAATGTCTGTAATTATCCCCGGTGTAAGCAACAATAGACCACCCGCAAGAATCAAGGCTCCGTCAAATATCTCGTCAGAGGGTATGATTCCGCGCTCAATGCTGCCGCGAATTCTGGAAATGGCCGCCAAGCCCTGATTCCTTGCCATAAAGGCTCCAAGAATGCCTGTTGCCACCACAATGAGTATGGTATACAAAGCGCCTATGAGGGTTCCCAGATAAACGAGAATTGCCAGCTCAACGAGTGGCGTAAGAACGAATAAGAGCGCAAGTCTCAAAAGCATCGTATTCGCGGTAAGCCTACCAAAGAGCCAGCACTAAGTCAATCCGCGTAAATTGAAGGAAGCCACCTTGTCGATAGCTGTTTCTACTCGATGACCTCTTCCTGAAGCAGGATATCGAGCTTCTCCTCGCTGTAGCCCAGGAGATTGCTCAGTACCTCCCTGGTGTGCTCCGCCCACAGCGGTGGCCTGGTTCTTACCTCCGCCGGGGTCTCGGAGAACTTGAACGGGGTGTTCAACAGCTTTATCTTACCCAGCTTGGGGTGCTCCACTTCCACCACTACTTTGTGGTGCTTGAAGTGAGGATCGGAGAACATCTCCTCGAAGGTGTACACCGGTCCGACGCAGACATCAGCCTCATCCATCAACTTTATCCATTCCTCTCTGTCTTTGGTGGCAAAGACCTCGGAGAGTGCTTCGTACATCTCCTTTTGCTTCTCGATTGGGCCAAATTGGGCAGGAATGAAGTCCTCCCTGCCTACCAAGCGGCACAGGTTGGCCCACAGCCAGGGCTCAAAGCACCCCAAGGTGAAGTACTTGCCATCCCCGGCTTTGTAGATATTCATCCAAGCGATGTCGCAGCCCGTAGGCAACTCCGCCCGCTGCGGCAATCTACCGTCTCGGAGATACTGCGGCCCATGAATCCAGTGGTAGAACACTAGCCCATCGGTGCTGGAGACGTCTATGTACTGCCCTTTGCCTGTCTTCTCCCGGGCAAAGAGGGCGGCGATAATAGCAATAGCAGCCTGGTTAGTTCCCCCAAGGACGTCGGCAATCATGGGTGAGATGAGGTAGGGTGGTGGTCCATCCTTGCTCCCGCTGAGGCCCAGGACCCCGGCCAGACCGACGAAGTTGATGTCATGGCCTGGTCGCTGGGCATAGGGGCCGTTTTGCCCGTATCCTGTAATAGAGCAATAGATTAGCCGCGGGTTGAGCTTGCTCACCGTGTCGTAGTCCATGCCCCGGCGCTTGAGCGCCCCGGGGCGGTAGGTCTCGATGATTATATCTACCTTCTCTACCAGCCGGAAGAAAATGTCCTTGCCCTCTTCCCTTTTCAGATTGAGAGCAATGCACTTCTTGTTGCGGTTGTGTGCCACGTAGCGCACCTCGGTATCGTCGGTTAACATGCGGGGCATCTGACCGGCAGTCCTCGGCATCTCTACCATGATCACCTCCGCGCCAAGATCGCCCAGGATCATGGAGCAGTATCTACCAGGACCATATCGTGATAGGTCCAACACCCTTATTCCTTCCAGCGGGCCCATATTTCACCCCTTATCTTCGATGCCGCTAGTATACCATCCCGCCTCGAGGTTGAACACCGATAGGCTAGTGTGGGAGCAAGCAACGTGCTATACTTTCGGTAAACTTGAATTCGAGGCTGAGCTGATTGTGGCGAAAGGAGCGAAACAAAGTGGAGCTTATGGAGGTGATCAGAAAAAGGAGGAGCGTCAGGAGATACAAGCCTGATCCTGTTCCTGAGGAAGACATAAAGTATGCTCTGGAAGCTGCCAGATTGGCGCCTTCGTGGGCTAATACCCAGTGCTGGCACTTCGTCGTAGTAACTGACCAGGATGTCAAGAGGGAAGTTGCCCAGGCAGGAAACGGAAACAGATGGATTGCAAGAGCTCCAGTGATAATAGTCGCTTGCGCTGACCCGACAGCACCGGGAGCCAGAGATGACATACCGAACTACCTCGTCGATATGGGGATTGCAATCGAACACCTGATACTGGCTGCAACAGAACGTGGCCTGGGGACGTGCTGGGTAGGCTGGTTTGACGAGTCTAAGGTGAAGGAAGTGTTAGGAGTCCCCGAGAATATCCGTGTCGTCGCAAGCACGCCTCTAGGTTATCCTGATGAAGCACCTGCGGCTAGAAGCAGGAAGAGCCTTGAGGAGATAGTCAGCTACAACCGGTATGCGCGGGGTCGCTAGTAACTTGATATCCCCCATATGGGTAAGGAAACTATAGCGGAGAGCAAAGAGACAAGGTGTGGCGCTATGGAGTGGGGGGCCAAGGTCACAGAGCTATTAGGTTGTAAGTATCCCGTTATCCGGGGCGCATTCGGTGGGTTCGGCGTCTCAGCCTTGGGGCGTACTTGAGTGAACGAGCTGGGATGATAATTCCCTTTTCAGCATACTAGAGAGAAGGTGTCTAAGAATGGTAGCTGCTCTCGAAGGGATAAGGATACTCGACATGGCTTGGCTGGGCCCCGGTCCATTCTGCTCAGCCCTTCTTGGCGACCTAGGCGCTGAGATGATAAGGGTCTATGAAGCTCGGCCTGAACGCCGTGGCGGACCTGTCTTGTTTCTATTCCCCGATTTGCCTAGCTTCCCTGGATGGCGGAACTGCAAGACCATGGGTCTCAATCTAAAAGCCGAGGAGGGGCGTGGCATATTCTATGACCTGGCCAGAACTGCTGATGTTGTGATGGAAGGCTTCAGGCCTGGAGTCGTGAAGCGTCTGAGGGTTGACTACGATGCTATTAAGGAGGTCAACCCGCGAATTGTGTATGCCTCGCTGACCGGATACGGGCAAGACGGACCCTACCGCGATGTCGTGGGGCATGACATCAACTATCTGTCTATCGGTGGCCTTCTAGGTATGACCGGGCTCCCCGGCGGGCCTCCTGTCATTCCTGGTACACCGCTGGCGGACTTCGCTGCCGGCGGAATGTCCGCTGCCATCGGGATTCTGGCGGCACTAATGACTCGAGAGAGGACTGGCAGGGGGCAGTTTGTGGACATGTCCATGACAGACGCAGTAGTGGAGCTGACCGCTCTGCAGATAATCCCTTATCTAACCGCTGGCATAGTCCCCAAAAGGGGTGAAACAATGCTCACCGGGCAGTGGCCTTGGTACAATGTATATGAAACAAAGGACGGGAAGTACATTAGCATCGGCGCTATCGAACCCTGGTTCTACGCCAATCTATGTCAGCTTCTCGGTCGGGAGGATTTCACTGAGCACCAATATGCAGCAGGCGAGAAGCTGGAGGAGATTTTCCAGTGTTTCAGACAGACCTTCTTGACCAAGACCCGAGACGAGTGGGTGGAAATCCTGCGACAGAAGGATACCTGTGTTGCCCCCGTCTACTCCATTGACGAGTTGGTCTCTGATCCGCAGCTCATCGCTCGCGGGATGATTGCTGAGGTGGACCATCCAACCCTGGGCCGCGTTAAGCAAGTTGGCTCCATGATCAAGCTGTCGGAATCGCCGTTTCAGGTCAGGAATTGGAGCCAGCGATTTGGGCAGCACACTGAGGAGCTCCTGACAGATTTGGGATACTCCAAAGAGGACATCGACAGGCTGAGGGAGACAGAAGTAATCGGCTAGGTTCTTATCTTGGCGTAGCCTCACCCCGTTCGCTGCTTTTCCCTACTTAGGGCCGATGCTGGTTCAAACACCCAACCGTGCAAACCGCCTCACCGCGCAGGGCCTTTGGTGCCCTCAAAGAGTGGGAGGAAAAGTAAAGTTAGGTGTAGTCGCGATAAGTAAGGTAGTATTGACAGGGGCTGGCCGAGGTGGTATAAGCACGGGTGCGGGCTTCTTTCAGGAAGTTCGGGCTCATATCATCGTCCTACTCGTTCCAAATTGCTCCCTCGACAGAGGGACCTTCGTTGCGGGTCTTGCACCCGTTTTCATTGCTGTGCGAAGTTGTCTTTGGCTATTCCCATTTTCGCTCTGCTGCAGCCGATGGGCAGACCTCTGTGGCAGGCATGGTTGGAGTCGATTTAGAAATGAAACAAGAAGGGGTATAGGAGGGAAGGTGATGAAGAGGATACTACATGGTGCGCTGATTTGTGCCCTGATTGTGGTTGTGTCAATGGCTTTGTGGCCAGCCAGCGTTGGCGCCCAGGGCATTGCTATATACGTCGATGACGATTTTCCCGACACCCCAGAATATCACGCTTTGCACATGTGGAACACGATTCAAAAGGGAATAGACGACGCCACTGATAACGCCGGTGATACGGTATATGTGTACGCTGGCACATATAACGAGAATGTTACTATAGGTGCAGACAAGCGCAGAGTAACTCTCTGGGGCCAGTCCGCCTCTGCGGTCACGGTTGTCGCATACGACTCGTCGAAACCTACGATCGAGATATTGGCGCATACCGTCACGGTGAGGCAGCTCACAATCGAAGGCGGAAACCCTGGCGTCAAGTGGGGTGACAGTGGTGGGCCAATTGTCAGCTATGGCACCGTCGAGAACTGTGACATCACCGGCAGCAATGGCCATGGAGTCTTGCTGGACACCGTCACCAACCAAACCGTACAGTGTAACAATGTCTATAACAATGAGCTCGACGGCATACGGGTGACTGGTTCCAGCCTAAAAGACCTATTCAAGAACCACACCCACTACAATATTAATGGTGCTGGCATACGCCTCCACAACTCCATAAAAATCTCCACTGCATACAACGAATCGGATAATAACGAGTACGGCATCTATGTTAACGTGGAGTCGACCCAAAACGACACCTACCTCAATGACTTCCACGACAACACCACAGCCAATGTATATTCAGAGGCAGATGGCAATAACTGGGAGACACCTGGAAACCCGGCGCCGGTGCCATCATGCACAGAGCAGGCGCCACCGCCCCCCCCCCCACCCGCTGCTCCCAGCGGCCTAACTGCTACAGCAGTATCCTCCACCGAGATAGACCTGAGCTGGAATGACAATTCCGATAACGAGGACGGGTTTAAGATAGAGCGTAGTGAGACTGGAGGAGGAGGGAGTTATACTGAAATTGCAACTGTAGGGGCCAACTTCGAGGCCTATCCCGACACAGGCCTGAGCCCCGACACCACCTACTACTACCGGGTGAGGGCCTACAATGCAGCGGGAGATTCTTCCCCTGCCGAGGATAGTGCGACTACTCTTGCCTTGCCTGACACCACGCCGCCTGCTGCGGTAACGGACCTCGCCGTCATCGGGGGCACCGCCAATTCTCTGACCCTGATGTGGACAGCCCCTGGAGACGACGGGAATGTGGGCACAGCGTCACAATATGATATCAGGTACTCCACCGCAGCCATCATAACAGCGGGCGACTGGGGCGACGCCACCCCGTGCGACGGGGAGCCTTCTCCCCAGGCTGCTGGGAGCAGAGAAACGTTCGTAGTTCCAGGGCTTTCGATGGTCACTACCTACCACTTTGCCTTGAAGACAGCAGACGAGGTGACCAACTGGTCCCTGCTATCAAACGTCCCCAGTGCGACTACCCCCACTCCGATCGATACGCCGGTTGGGCAGAATGTCGAGGTCCCCGACCCCTCCGGGGTGGTCATAGTGTTCAGTACGGTGAGCACAGCTGACTCGACCACTGTCTTCGAGTCTCAAGTAAATCCCTGCGGCGAAATAAGCGGCTACCGCTTCTTGGGCAAGTACTACAATACTACCACCGGAGCGGATTACATCGGCCCGGTGACTGTGACCCTCCCTTATAACGAGGGCGATATACGCGGAGACGAAGAAGAGGAGGAACTTCACATATTTCGCTGCCTCGGCACCAGCTGGGTCGATGTGACCAAGTCCGTTGATACGGTGAACAACACGATAACTGGTGAGGTACCTACCCTGTCCTGGTATGCTGTCGCTGGGCCTGAGGAAGAGGGGGGAGGAGGAGGAGGATTCTGCTTCATCGCCACCGCTGCCTACGGCTCCTATCTCGATGGTCATGTAGAGATGCTGCGGAACTTCCGCGACCAATATCTCGTGACCAACTCTGTAGGTCAGGGCCTGGTATCAGTGTACTACAAGCTCAGCCCCCCAGTGGCTGAGTTCATCAATGAACATCCCGCCCTGAAGCCAGTAGTGAGAGTTGGGCTGTTGCCTGCTGTGGCTGTGAGCACCGTGGCCGTCAACACCACTTCGGAAGAGAAGATAGCGATACTTGGCTCGTTGGCGCTCGTTTCGCTGGCACTGGCTGTGTGGCTGAGGAAGCGGCGAGGCAAAGGCTCAGAGTATTCGTGAGCCTGAGACCATCGCCCATCCACAGAAGCGCCATGCGCTGGTTGCCTCGTTTTGGCTTCATCAGCCGAGTGCTGCGACAAGCTCTCTTAGTGAGTCCCTCGTACTTGTCAACTTTTGACAAACTCAACCAGGAGATTATTCCAGCACCGACGTCATCCTCGGTCCAGGGGCTTAGGGATGCGCCTCCACGAATTTGTAGACCTCGATGGCAAAGCGAGGGCACATCCAGGCGCAGATTCCGCAGGCATTGCACTTCTCGGGGTGGGCAAAGACGGGTAGAAGATATCCCTTGGGGGTGAACTTGTCACCCGGCACTTCAATGCATCCCCTCGCGCAGAACTCGGCGCAGTAGTTGCATCCCTTACAGATCGCCTCGTCGATAACTATCTCACCCTTGGCCATCTTTCCCCCTAGCAGTGAGTTAAGTCTGGGCCCACTGAGGTATTCAGTCTCATCCAATGCGCCTCCTGGGGCTATGCGGCTGACCTCTTATTGGCGTCCACCATCTCCATGAAGGTGTCTATCCGGTTCTTGGTCTCAGCTTCCGAATAGGTGTGGAGATCGATGATGTCGCTTTCCATGAACATCACAGGCAGCCCCGGATATTGGTCCCGGATCACATTCCTCACCAATATCTGGCCCATGGTGGAAGCCCTGCAGGAGCGCGTGATATGCATCACCACGCCATCGATGCTGTAGTCCCTTATCCGCTCCAAGTGCGCCTGGGCCAGAGGAGGGACTCCCCCAGCCTCTTGGCCGCTCCGTTGCAGAGAGGTGTTTCGTGCAAAGGCCCGAAGCGCAATGATCTCTACCGGATCGGAGACATCAGGCGGTATTTCAAAGGGATCGGGTACCATGTACGCTGTCTCGGCTGCAAAGACCGCCCCGTAGTCTAGAAAGTAGTCGAGTATATACATGCTGTGCCAGGGGGGCAGCCCGACGCCCCAGAGCAGGCGGTACTTTTCCTCGTCAATCACCCCTGTCTTGTTATCCACCCTCTCCTTGAGCTCCTGGTAGAGGTCCTTGTAGAAGTCCAGGGTCATTGGGTCGGTGAGCAACATGTGATGGGGGACAAAGAGGACGAAGTGGTCCTGGGTCGCCATCGGCGTGGGGATAGCCTTCCTCAGCTCGTAAGCCTCGCGCCACCACCACCGTGTCTCCTCCACCTGCCTTACAATCGCCATAAGGCGGTCGTAGTCCATCTTGGTGCCTGTTTGCTCCTCCAGGAAGGCGATAAGCCCCCTCAGTTCCTCAGCCATGTAGCGAACGGAATGCTCCTTTATCGCATCCATATCGGCATCGCTGGGAGGCATGAGAACATCGATGTTATAGATAGGGGTATCCTTGTAGCGCCCCAGAGCCTGGTACCACTTCCAGCGGGGATCGCAACCCATGCTGCACCCCAGGAGCATATCCGGCTCGGGCATGCCGCCGTCAGGGGCATCCGGGGGAACGTCCCCCAGCTCACGGCGCAGCGCATCGAAGCCTAAGCCCACTTGCGTATAGCCACAGAGAAGGTCGGAATATCCCTCAGCCTGTGCCTTCTGCAAATAGGGTTCAGCCTGTCTCTTGACAGCGCAAAGCCCGGCGTAGTTCTCCGTATAGACCTGCACGATATCCAGGGCTGCCAGGACCTCCTCGTAGTTGCACATGACCATGCAGTAGGCTACTTTTCGCTTCTCCTCCTTGGCTTGTTGGGCCTGTTGGTACATGCGCTTCACTATGGCGCGAATCTTCCCAGCAGACTCCGTGGATTTGCGAGAACTCGTCTTTTCCTTGGCCTCTTGTGCCATAACCTCTACTCCCTCTTTTTTGCCTCGATCGTCTCTAGAAAGGCCTCGATTCTGGTCTTCCATTGCGCCAATGGGGGCATGATGTAGTCATCCTCGAGGTAGAGCACCGGTAACCCCAGGCCTTCCATGTAAGCCTTGATCTCGGGAGCATCAAGCTGGTAGGTATCACAGAAGCGGATGGCATAGAGCAATACCCCCTGGGCGCCCCATTCACGTGCATAGTCCTCCAGGTAGCTGAAGCGCTGGGCAACCTTGCCCGGACGGTAGGTGCAGGGGCAGGTGATCCCCCCTAGATAGCGTGAGGCCAGCCCACTGAGTGCTCCCCCCGCCGGGTCCACATCCTCCCAGAAGGAACGGCTGCCGGTGCATAGGTCATCCATCACCACCTTAGCCCCCGAGTCCTCCACCAGCCCTATCATGGCCACATCGTCCACCTCGCTGCCCACAACGAGGAGCCGGGGCCTGCCATCAGAGCCTGGCCTTCTGCTGCGCACCTCGGTGATGGCATCCTCCAGGAGATCGTTGAATTCCTGGACAGGGATGGTCATGCCCGCCACCAGCACCCGGGTCATCTCGACGCCGGAGATCAGGGGCGGCTCTGGTTTTCTCAGTTCATAGAGCTCTCGCAGGAGAGCGCGACTGCGGTTATGGAGGCCAATGGCTGCGGTCAGGTCTTTCTCAGAGGCCGAGCGCCTGAAGAAGCGCTCCAGGCTCTCCTGAAAATCCTCCAGCTCCTTCTGGAAGTACTCAAAAGAGGCCTGATGGGTCATGTGGGGAACGGTTATGCAGTGGCTGTAGGGCGGCTTGAGGTGGTACCTCCACATATCATATACGCGGTGCATGGCATCACAGGTATGAGGGATGACTACCCCGGAGAGAAAATCATACTCTCCGCCCAGGGCAAGGTCAAAACAACTGCGCACATAGGGACACATGATGGTCTCCAGGTATTGATCGACCTGCTTCAGAGGCTTTCCCACCCTGCCCTGGATGCGGTAAGGTGCCAGGTCCAGAGCCGTCAACAGCTCCACCGGGGTATAACAGCAGAGATAACCTACGACCTTCTTGCCCTGAGCCGCCAGCTCCTTTGCCCTCGATACCCGATGCTCATATAATTCCTGGGCCAAAGCCAGACCCTGCTCAGGCGTCTTTGCCATAAAACCACCTTTCTTGTTGTGAATGACCCTTACAGTAGTGAACACCTAGGGTAGGTGTTCACTACTATTCTAAGACAGCTCCAGAGTTTTATCAAATCGTCTGTTAAGAGCGCCATCGCTGGGGATTCCACCATTAGGGCCAGAACAGCTTGCGGGCTTCCTTCCTCAGCTCATCTCGGAAATCGGGATGGGCGATGGCGACAAGCTCCTCAGCCCTCTCCTTATGGCTCTTCCCCGCCAGACTGGCTATGCCATGTTCCGTGACCACATAGTCAGCGAATTGACGGGGTATGGTTACCAGGGAGCCCTCGGGCATCTGAGGTACGATCGTGGAACTGCCACCAAAGGCAACGGAGCGCAGCATGCTGATCGCTCGCCCGCCCTTAGCCATGAAAGCACCTAAATGGAAATCGAGCTGTCCTCCGGGACCATTGACCAATCGAGGGCCAAACTGGCTCTCACAGGTTATCTGGCCGGTGAGGTCGATCTGAAGAATACTGTTGATAGAAACCATGTTCTCATTTTGAGCGATGACCGTGGGGTTATGGACGTATTCACAGTCATACATCTCAATCAGAGGGTTGTCGCTCATCCAGATGTATTCTTCCCAGCCGGCGCCATCCAAAGCGGTATAAATCGCCTTTCCCGGGTGAAGGGTCTTCCTCTTCCCATTAAATACCCCTTGCCTTATCAATTCGGGCTGGCCCCAGGCCGACATCTCGGAGTGAATCCCCAGGTCCTCGTAACCATCAAAGAGCCCGACTCTTGGCAACCACGTAGTCGGCCTGCCAGCACCGATCTCGATGGTATCGCCATCCTTGATCAGTTCCCTCACGTATCCCGCCATGACCTTGGCCTCGGGATAGGGGTCCTCCATCCCCATAACTGCAGTGAAAAAGTCGGGGCTCAGTATATCCATCAGCGGTCCCATCAAATGGTATCCCCGCGCAGTGTACTCCGGCTCATGTTTGTTAGCCTTTGTCATAGACACTATCCACTGTTGCTGCTTTTTCTCATCCTTGACTGTGTTGAGGATAAGGTCTTTGATCTGCTCATCGGTGACCCGAGCGGTTGGCGCCTCGACAAAGTAATCGACCTCAGATACGTGAATGAGATTGCTGCCCCGATAAGGGTAGATCATGTTCTCATCTACCTCGGCGATGACAACCTTGGCCCTGCTGGCATAGCTCTTCTTGTTCCATAAATGGGGCCCGAAACTGCAGAAGCCATGTCTATCTGGGGGGGAAACGGCGGTTATGAAGACGTCGATGCCTCTTCCTCCATGCAACCGGTCCTCATCGCAGAGCTTCGGCCGGAGGGACATGAGACACGGTATGAAGGAGCATACCTTGGCATCATGCGACGGGCGCCCCATCCCTCCGAGGAAGTGTATAGCACCGACGAAGAAGTTCTCTTCACAGCCCGGTTGAAGCCAACCGGGGTCGAGCGAGGGGGCGTTGATCTCGAGATACACGTTTCTCAGCTCGTCCTTGCGCTTCCCCAGGGCGGCGGGGACTGCCGTAGAGTGGGCAAAGGGCAAAGCAACCCTATCCCCCGACTTGACAACCTTAGCCGCCTCCTCAGCCGAGACCGATTTCCTCTTGTAATCCTCTTTCCAGTCCTTCCTATACTCTCTGAACTCGGTAATGTGTGGAAATCTCATCGCTTGCCTCCCCTTGACTCTCGTCCCTATGCTAAGAACTATTACCCCCGAAAAGGGTGAGCAGGTGAGTTGGCACCCTTTCCGAGTGTATTATTACTTGAGCAGGCCAGGTGCCGTGCTGATTCTCTCGAGCCCTTTGGTACTGGCGTTGTACCTTTTATAGTATTTTGGCTGAGTTGTCAAGAAACCTCTCGGCGAAGCCTATCTACTGCATTTAGCCCCAATTGGTTCAATACATAGGAATCTAGATATCATTTTCGAGGAGGTGTTTGGGTGAGCCAGAGAAATCCTTTTCGTTGCCAATCCTGCTTCTGGGCGGGATAATCCTCTTAGCATAAGTTCAGCTGCTCGCCTTGACACTGACCCCTGATGAGCGATAGACTGGCTGCGGATGTGACGGCGTCGACCGAGTACAAATCGTTTTATACGTGATAGCAATGCCCAAAGCGAATGTGAATGGGATCGACATCTACTATCAAGTCCGTGGCCAAGGAGAGCCGCTGGTTTTGATACAGGGCTTTGGGGGAGGGCACGAGGGTTGGTTCTTCCAAACTCGCACTTTCAAAAAGCACTACCAGGTAATCATCTTTGACAACAGAGGTATTGGGAAGACCGACAATCCTAGCGAACCCTATTCTGTCAAGACGATGGCCGACGATACAATCGGTTTGATGGACCATCTCGGCGTTGATAAAGCTCACATATTGGGGATGTCTCTGGGGGGCATAGTTGCGCAGGAGGTCGCCATCGATTACCCGCAAAGAGTGAGAAAGCTCATCCTGGTATGCACGTCCACTGGGGAAGCGGACACAAGTGATATACCCCCGGAGATGCTGAGGGCCGTTGGTGTTAAGGAGGGCACTAGCGAGGTTGATCTGGGAAGTGTCGACTTTCATAAGTCGATGAACGCCATTGTGTCTCTGGCCTTTAATAAGAGGCTCTACAGGATGGTCCTGTTGCCTCTATCCAGGCATCATATGAAACGGATTGGGGTCGAGGGTCATCGTGGACAAATGGAGGCTGTTGTGGGTCATACCACGCTGGATAGGCTACATCTGATCGAAGCCCCAACTCTAGTGATGACAGGAACCGAGGATAGAATCGTGCCGCCTCAGCACTCGGACGTGATAGCGAGCAGGATTCCCAATGCCAAGCTAGTGAAGGTTGAGGGTGGATCACATGCATTTTTTTTGGAGATGAGAGGCAGATTTAACCGAGAAGTGCTGGGTTTTCTGCGAGATTATTGAATTTCCGTGCGCACGCACGCGTTGCCCCCAACATCCCCCTACGCTCGCTGGGATTCGCGGTAGTTAGCCGCAGGCAGTGTTTGCCCATCCGACGTATTGGCGAACACTACTCGGAACAGCCGCCTTTTTCAATCCTAGCAGGGCGGACGCCACATCTATTTACCGGACTTAGAGCTATAGGGAGTCGGCTGGAAGTGGTACCTGAATACGCAATTCCGGGAGCCACTATTCAGAGTTTCCACCAGCTCTCCCTCCACAGCTTTGCCAGTCATCTCCTCAAACGCGCGTTTGCAATAGTGGGTCGAGCAGATGCACAGTTCAGGGCTTGGTTCGATGATGCCAAGCCGGACCAGAATACACATGCATCCCCCATACGTATCTTTTATATCTGCCTCCCAATAAATGGTGTCTCCCGCCCTCTGAAATCGCCTGTTGTGGGGTACCGAATCATTCAACCATTCACAGGCGCTCTCGATATCCATGCCTGTGGGAGGTGTCCCCACAAACTCTTGAAAACCCTCGTAGCAGGCCCGACCCATCTCCTCAAGGACCTTATTTCGGGCTTCCTCATCCAGCTCAAAGACACCTTTCATGATGCCCCGAACCACTCTGGGAAGGACCACTGGGGCAACCATCTCCTCGAAAACTCTAAGGACCTCCGGGTCAACCTTGCCCTTGCCAACCTTAATTCCCAGTTTCTCCTCCATCTCTTCCATCTTTGCCCTCCTTAGTGATTTGGTTGTGAGCCCAAGTATAGTCTACTCCGCCGGCAACATTCAATTCTTCGCTTCATCCCTGATGTGGTCCTCATAGAATCCGGCTATGAGTTTCTTGGTAAACCATTCCACTGGTCTCTCCAGCCAGAAAAAGTAAGGTGGCAGTTTGAGATGGACCGTCTCTGCGATCTCTGCCCCTTCGGGAGTCTCCTTCAGGGTGACTGTCTCGATGGTGCCCTTGCCGAAGCCGTCGATTGTTTCATTCACCATTCTTAGCTCTTCGGGATATACTGTCTGCAGCTGCCTGAAGGACCTGCTTATTCCCAGTATCTTCATAGACCAGAGGCATATACTCACATCATCTTTCTCGTACAGCGGTTTGACCCGAACATTCCTATGCGCATGTATCCGCTCCACATGCGTGTACTCTGCGAAAACGCGGAGCAGATAGCTCGCCGGTTTGGGAATAAACATGTTCACCGTAAATACCCTCATTGCCGCATCCTCCTACGAAAAGTAGTCGACAGAAACAACCTTCTCTAGCCGACTGAGATTTGAACTGCTCGGCGAGCATTCTACCATCAGACACCGGTCAGGTCAACGATTGAATGGATCTGGCCGAAACTGCGCAGCGACTGTGCTCCCCTGGGTCTGCTCCTGAAGACGATCAACCTGCTGTCTGATCCCGTACAGTACCATTACTATGACATCAAGTAAAATCTCATAGAAGGGCCTGGACGTACGTGAATGGCACCCAGGCTCTTTAGTAACTTAAGAGGATGAATGAGGCCGGAACGGCCGAAATAATTGACAAATCGGTTATAATTGCATAGAAAGGCTATGCTGGAATTCCTAGCAGCCCGCCTTCCTCCCTACTGCTAATTCATAGTGAGAAAGAGAGGGAAATGGGAAAGCAAGCAATTGTTGTAACCCTATTGTTGACACTAGCGCTTGTCCTTGTCACGGTCGGTTGCGATACAGAGGAGGCGCCCACCCCCACCCCTACCCCTTCACCTATGGCCACTACTGAGCCTACACCCACACCCACACCTACGCTTGCACCGACACCCACGCCCTCACCTGCGCCCACAATGCCACCAGTCACAGCCCTCCCCTGCCGTTTCCGTGGCGCAGTGCAATTGGATGGCGCTGATGTCGCTGATGGCACTGTGATAACAGTGATTATAGCGGGTGATGAATATCCCACTACCACACCAGCGGCAGGGTACGGCCCATCAACATACGCGATAATGATAGTGCCGTCGGGGGACATAACCTACACAGAAGGGACACTGATAACCTTTATGATCGGCAGCTATACTGCAGACCAGACAGCGAGTTGGGAAAAAGGTGGCAACATAGAGTTGCATCTTACCGCTTTTGCAGGATAGACCCAATAATTACGCCGAAATTGCTTGTGAAACCTATTGACATGTGTGGGATTGTCTGCTACTCTGCTTCGCAGGAACCTAAAGAAAGGAGAGCTAGAATGCAAGCCTACTGTATGAAGTGCCGGGCTAAGAGAGAAATCAAGGATCCGAGACGTATCACGATGAAAAACGGGAAACCGGCAACTCAAGGCGTGTGCCCTGTCTGCGGCACCAAGGTATTTAGAATAGGGAAAGCCTAACAAACAAACGAGCCAGACATTAGTAACTGCGCCCACCGTGAAGATGGACTCTACTCCGGTGGGCGCAGCTATTTAATGCGTTTTGTTCACATAGAAAGATTATGGAGAACTCAACAAACCCTTGATGGCCTCGATAACCATCTCCTCCCTCTCCAGGTCGATGGATTTGACTACATCCTCGATGGCCGGGATCAGTATCTCGCCACGCTCGCCCTCTACTATGTAGACGTCGTTACTGGCTGTAGTTATGACATCGGCGATTCGCCCCACGTTTTTGCCATCGGTGGTCAGTACCCTGAGCCCGATGAGCTGAAAGGGGTAGTATTCATCCTGCGGCAGGGGACGTATCTCGGAACGGGGGATGCTGAGGTCGTGGCCTCTTAGCTTCTCAGCATCCTGGATGCTATCGATAGTTGCAAGTTTGACTAGAAGGTGTTGCTTCTGGGGGCGGCTGGTTTCGATTTCCAGTGGCTGGCCGTTGAGACAGACTATCTTTCCGGGTGCAAACCGATCGGGGAAATCGGTCACGACCTGGACCTTAACCTCTCCCCTTGTTCCCCAGGGGGCTAGTATACGCCCCACAATCAAAAACTCGGGAGAAGCAAACTCCTTGCCCATCACCCTTGCCGTTCGGCTGAGCGTTCGACCGCCTTGGGCTTTGAGGCTCAGACTCGAAGAGAGCTCAAGCCGAGGGCTCAGGCCAAAGCCCAAGCCGCCTCAGACTATTTCCAGCGTCGCGCGAGTCCCTTTCTTAATCGCTGCTACCCGTAGCAGGGTACGCATTGCCTTGGCGATTCTCCCCTCTTTGCCGATGACCTTTCCCGTATCCTCAGGCGCTACCTCAAGCCTGAGGATAATCCCATCTTCAGTGGCCTCCTCTGTTACCCTGACCTCTTCCGGTTTGTCCACTATAGACTTGGCGATATACTCGATTAGCTCTTTCATTTTGTCCTACCCTTTAGCTTTTTAGTTTGCCGCTGATCCCAAGCTTGCTCAGCAAACTGGCAACGGTTTGAGTTGGCTGCGCTCCCTGCCGTAGCCACTTAAGGGCTTTATCCTCATGGATCACAACAGTCGCCGGATCGGTTAGGGGATCATAGTGACCAATGATCTCGATGAAGGCGCCATCGCGAGGCGCCCGGGAATCGGCCACTACCACCCGATAAGATGGCTTCTTTTTCCTTCCCACCCTCTGCAGTCGAATCTTAACCATTTTCCATACTCCCCTGCCTCGTTATTTGCAAGTGTTCATCCCCCCTATGTCACCCTGGTCAGCAGTTGCCGCTATTCTCCATTTCAAGCTCCCGGCTAATCCTGCGAATGCCCTTGTCGAAATTGGTAATAATCCGCGAGCTTCTTCAGAGTCTTTGCCGCCCGCTCGAAGTTGGAGAAGCTGGGTATGCCCCGTTTCACCAACCTGTCTCTCGTTTCCGACGCCAGGGCGTCGCTGTACGCTGCCGTCACAATCAGCATGAAGGGCTTTTCGGATCTCTCGTTGAAATCTGAGACGAGGTCCAGTATGGGCTCCTCGGTTTCGGGGCTTTGACTTAGCGGCCTGATCACTGGAAATAATTCGAGAACCACACAATCTATGTTGGGGTCTTGATCCATGACATCCAGCATACTGACCAAATTGGAGACCCCATCATCTGCCATGAGGAAAGTGCTGGATATATCGAGGGGGTTTCGGTAGCTTCCACCGATGATATTGAAAAAGGCGGCCAGCTTCCGGTACGAACTCTGGGTCAAGAGTGGTACCTTCAGCCCTGCCTTGGCGAAGGTATCGGCTATCACGACTGACTGACCACCGCTCATGGCGATTAGGCCCGTCCTTGTTCCCATGGTGGGTTTGATGTAAAGCAATGCCTTGACAGTATCCACCATTTCATCCAGGTTATCAACCTTTATTGCGCCGCATTGCTTTATCGCCGCCTGCCAGACGATGCCTGACTCTGCCAGCACGCCCGTATGGGAAGCTGTGGCCCTGGCTCCCTCCTCGGTCTCTCCCCCCTTCCAGATAAGCACCGGCTTCCTACTGGCCACCTCCCTGAGGGAGCGGAAAAACCTCCTGCCATCCTTTACCCCTTCAATGTATATGCCGATTATCTTGGTTTCCTCATCTGAACCAAGGTACTCTAGAAAGTCGGTGCTATCGAGGACTACCGCGTTGCCGTAGCTTACCGATTTGCTTATCTTGATGCCCTCGTGCTGTCCTACCAGGCTGAAAAGTGTGGCATGAGTGCCGCTCTGGGCGATGAAGCCCACCGAGCCCTCCTCGCCATAGTCCTGCGCCTCCGTATGACGCAGCCCGATTTTGGGATTATAGAGGCCCACACAGTTGGGGCCGATGAGATTTAGGCCAGCTTTGCCGGCCAGATCGGCAATCACCTGCTGTAGCCTTATTCCTTCTTCGGTGTTGGTTTCGGCAAATCCTGAGGTGAAGAAACATACTCCACCGACCTTCTTCTGGATGCAGTCCTCGACGATTCTCGGGGCCACCGCTCGGGGCACGGCGGCGATAACATAATCTACCGGTCCTGGTATATCCATGAGGGTCAGGTAGTTTGCCACCCCAAGTTCTGCTATCCCTGGAAGTTCGTTGGGGTCGATCTGCACCGAATAAACCCTTCCCCTGAAGGAGCTCAGACTTCTGAGCCACATGTAGCCTAGTGCCTGCTTGTCGCCCACGACTGCGACTGAGCGGGGATTAAACGCTCTATCCAGCTTCTTTGCCGTGCTCTCTACAACCTTGCTCATGCTTGGGGTTCGAGTATCACCCTGGCGTCCACAGCCACCGCGCCATCGCTGTAGGCCAGGATGGGGTTGAGGTCCAGCTCCTTGATCTGGGGTGTCTTATCTACGAAATCAGAAAGCTTCAGCAGCATGTCCTCGAGCAGCGTGATATTCGCTGGCTCCTGCCCACGGTAGCCCTCGAGCAAGGGGTAGCCCTTTATCTCTCTGATCATCTGGCTGGCGTCCCTTCTGACCAGGGGGACGATCCTGAAGGCAACGTCTTTGAGCACCTCGACAAATACCCCACCAAGGCCGAACATCAGCACGGGTCCGAACTGGTCGTCCTTGGACATGCCCATGATCACCTCGACGCCAGGCCTGGCCATTTTCTGCACGGAAACCCCGTGGATTGCAGCCTTCGGGTTTGTTCTTCTTGCTGCTGCCATGATCTCGGCATAAGCCTTGCCTATCTGAGTAGCGTTTTCAAGTCCCAGCTTGACGCCGCCGGAGTCGCTCTTATGGATAATGTCGGGCGAGACTATCTTCAGCACTACCGGGAAGCCCGTCTCCTTGCTCATCGAGATGGCTTGGGCCTTGGTTTTGGCTAGCCTTGTTTCAATAACTGGTATGCCAGCTTCGGACATCAGTTGTTTCGACTCGACCTCGGTCAGGACGGTTCTATCATTTCGCAGGGCATTGCTGATTATCTTATTTGACACTTTGGCCTCTCCTTAATTGCTTGGGCTTTGTCGTTGCTGCCCTTTAGCGCTTCGAACCTTCGTCCGTTGCATACAAAACCGTAGGTTATTCTAGCAGGTAAGATTGTGGAAGTAAACCAGAAATCAAATGGAGGGAGAAATCGAGGAACTCACTCTCGCCATGCCGCGAGAACTTGCGATATCCGCTGCCAGGGCGATGGGCGGAAGTGACTTCTATCGAACTCTGGCGATCGGTAGCGTTTCCATTTGGGAAGATTTCCTGAGTACAGACCCAGTCTCGCCGCCAGGAGCTGAGGGCTTCCGAACAGTAGCATTTTGAGCATCCTCGGCCTGGAGAGAAGCGTTTCTATCAGGGAGAGCAGCGTGCTCATCATCGTCGGGGGGCACCCCGCGATCCTGACAGCATGCTCCTCATCTCTGTTTTTGCTGATGGCGCAGTTGCCGTAGAGGATTGTTCTCTGTCCAGGTCCTGCGTCCGCCCGTTTTCTCCCCCAGTGAATCTGGGTATCGCCGCAGTCCCGGTTGGGATTGGTTTTGGCGAATATCCCTAATGCGCAGACAAGGTTGCTGTAGCATCCGGAGCAGAGGCTGTGTCCCGGATAGGGAACCGAGAGGCCGGTTATTCCATAAGTACGTAGCTCCTCCCCAGCGTCTGATTCCCACCCCAGCTTCTCTCTCAGGGGCTCTATGTCCTCCCCTACGACTTGAATCGCGCTGATATCGATAGGTCTGCCCTGAATGTCAGCGTATTCCTTCAGGTAACCGACCTGCGAAGGCTCGAATCCCATAATCGTGGCTCCCACGCAGTCACAGGCGAATGCGTCGGGGCTGGCTATTATGAGGTCTTTACGGTGAGCCACGCCCATCAGGGTATCCGCCCCCCCTTCCAGCATGTAGATGCCATCGATTATCGTCAGATCAGACTCCAAGAGTTGGTTCAGAAGGCATATCAGGTGCTCCAATCCCTTCTGGTGAAAGCGTTTTCTGGAGGGAATGTCGAGGCAGCCTTTCAGATTCTTGAAGCCTAGGGAGACCTTCACCTGACGGTGGGTCTTCAGCACCGGTACGTTGATCAGGAAGTCGGCGTCCAGCGCGATCTTGGAAACGCCGACCTCGACTTCTCCCAATCTCCTGCGCTCAAAGGGCCCTTGGTTAAGATCGAACAGCTTGGCGCCGTATCTCTTGGCCACCTTGTCAACGCCCGTATACTTGTACCCTCTTCTGGTATTGGATCCAACCCCCTCAGCGACGGTACCCTCACCGATGGAGATATCCTTGCAGCCATGCTCCGCCAGCAGCCGCAGGATGCCCTCCACCATTTTGGAGGTGGTTACCATTCCATAGGGCGGGATCGGCATCCATCCGGAGAAGGTGATGTTGGGTTTTATCAGTACTCTGTCGTTCCTGTCGAGTCTATCGAAACCGCCGCAGAGTTCGATAGCGCGGCCAATAGAGTCGAGAGACGCGTCGAATCTTACTACTGATACTGTCAATGTCCGCTCCGGTCTTCCATGTCGGCGGTCCTCATCTATCTATCAAACGTTGTGCCGATTTGGATTGTTCTCATCCATCTCCCATTGTACGGGGTTGTCCAGTAGGGGCGGTTCGCGAACCGCCCCTACTGGATGGATCTCAGGAACTCGCTGTACTCTGTGAGCTTGGCCAGGGCGTAGGCCGCTCTCCTTGGCTCGGGATACACAGGAACGTTGCTATGAGCAAGGAACCTGAGCTCACCCCTGGGCCAGCCCTGCGGCGTGGCGCCGCAGATCACTGTAGGCTTGCCTCCCGCCGCTATTTCGCTGAGCAGGATGTCAGCAACCTTCCTGTCTCTGGCATCGTCATTGCCCGGGGGGCCGGTAAAAGCAGCGATGAGCATATCGACGTTCGGATCTTGGGCGACGATCCTAATCGCCTCCTTGATATAGTGATCTGGGGCGAGGGCCCCTATCAAACCCAGATCGACGGGATTGTTTACGCTTGTTCCCATCCTTTCTACGACGTTGGCGAGCTGCTTTCGCGTTTCAGTTGACAGCGGGGGTATTTCCAGCCCCAGCTGGCTGCAAGCATCGGTGGTGGTAACGGCGAGACCTCCGGGTGTGGTGATGATGCCTACCCTTTTTCCCTCTGGCCGGGGGAGGAAATGAAGTGCAAGGAGCGCATCCATCATTTGCTCAAAACTGTCTACGGAGATGATGCCTGTCTGGCTGCAAAGCGCTCTCCAGATAGCGGTGGAAACTGCAAGGGTGCCAGTGTGTGAGGCCGAGGCCTTTCTCCCAGCATCGGTATTGCCACCCTTCAGCACGATAATCGGCTTGCTTGGCGATATCTCGCGTGCAACCCGCAACAACCTATTCCCCTCCTTGACTCCCTCCAAATAGGCAATGATTATCTTCGTCTCGGGGTCTTGCCCCAGATAGTCCACGAAGTCCACGCAGGTAAGGTCGCAATCGCTTCCGCAACTGACACCCTTGCTGGGCCGAAGTCCTGTATCGGCAACGGACATCAGCAGGTAGTAGAACAAGAAGCCGCTATGCGAGATCACGCCCACAGGGCCGCTCTCTTTGGGGAGAATGGACTGAGGGATTAGCTTGGCTGATGGGTTGTAGGTGCCCACGCAATTTGGGCCGATGACCCTGGTGCCTCCTTCATGGGCGATTCGGACAATCTCCTCCTCCCATACTCTGCCCTCTGGCCCCATTTCCGCAAATCCCGCCGAATAGAGCACCATACCCTTCGTTCTCTTCCGGGCGCATTCCCTGGCTATCTCGGGCACAGCCTCGCGGGGCACGGTGACAATGGCTAGGTCAAGCTCCCCCGGAATGTCATCGATGCTGGGATATACCTTCAAGCCCAGCATCTCTCCTCCCCTGGGATTCACGGGGTAGATCGCAGGGAAACCCGCATCTAGGAGGCTCTGGAGGAACATATACCCTACGTTGACCGTCGCGCTAGAGATCCCTACCAGCGCCACTGACCTGGGGTAGAATAGGGGTGCAAGCTGGTCTCTGATGTTTTCCATCTATATCCTCTGCGTACCGGCTTCCTGCCTGCGGTTTAGGCGAACCTCCGATCTCGTGATCCTCCAAACTCCGCTCTCTTTGCCGAATTCATAAAAGTGCATGCCTTCTGAAGTCGCTGGTTCCTCGGACGCTTTGCCTGTCTCCGGGTCGATGGGGTATCCATAGTGCATATAGTAGTCCCGCCCCGTCGCCGTATCGCCGGCGACATCCACCATGATGTTTGTCAGGGCGCTGAATCTCCTCTCCTCCCTGGTAAATATTGCCATCTCGCCGAACTCCTCCAGCGCTTTCTTACCGTTGATTTCGATATCGTATTGTGGGACGAGATAATGTATGTCGTCGCTCCATACGCTGAGCCAGAGCTCCCTGTCACCGGAATCCATGGCCCATGCCATGGTCTTCAGCAGATTCTCGACTTCGATTCTGTCCGGAAGTTTCATCAGCGCGTTAACCTTGGCCTCCAGCCTCCTGACGTCGCCCTCAAGCGACTTCACCATGCGGTTCAACATCGATTTCAAGTCTTCCATCCGTGGCTCCTTTCTGGGTAATGGAGATGCCCATATGATAGCTTACGGAGTCGGGTAGTTCAAGGCAGAATGCAGCCCTATTCTTGGCACATGACTGGCGCTCCTGCCAGTGACGCCAGGCTCACCCGTCATTCAGGGCTTCGGCTAACTGCGCTCCTCACAGTGACATTGCAATCCACCCTACCTTCATGTATCATTTCTGGGAAGCGCAACTCTTATCAAGACGACTTGGCCTAAGAATTATAGATGGCATGAATCTTGTCCACCATCTGGATTACCTCTTCAATCCCCAATCGGTAGCTGTTATCGGAGCCTCCAACATACCTGGCAAGTGGGGCTGTGACATCCTCAATCTCCTGTTAGCCAGGGGTGAGAGGAAGGTCTATCCCATAAACAAGAACAGGGCTGAGGTGCTTGGTATGAAGGCTTACAGCAGTATACGTGAGGTGCCTGGGCCTGTAGATTTTGCCGTGATCGCGGTCTCTGCTGAGGCTCTTCCCGCTGCTATGGAGGACTGTGTCCAAAAGGGAGTCAAGACTGCTCTTGTAATCCCCGGCGGCTTTGCCGAGATCGGCGAAGATGGGGCGAAATTGGAGCAGGAAGTGGTGGATATCGCCAGGCGAGGCGGGATACGCTTCATCGGGCCGAACTGCGCCGGACACTTCGATACCTTCTCTGAGTTTTTCACCACGCCCTATTTGCCGCCGGTGAGAAAGGGCCCCGTAGCATTTGTTTCTCAGAGTGGGAACTTGGGTCTGGTGGTTCTCGCCATGGGATACGAAGCAGGGCTGGGGTTCAGTAAGTACATCAGCAGCGGAAACGAGGCTGATCTGCACTTCGAGGATTATCTTGAGTATCTGGGTCAGGATGAGAAAACGAAGGTCATTCTGGGCTACATCGAAGGCCTCAGGGAAAGCAGGCGCTTCTTAGAGCTGGCCGGGGGGATTACAAAAAAGAAACCAGTTGTCATAATGAAGGTGGGGCGCACGGACAGTGGAGCCAGGGCGTGTTGGTCGCACACCGCTGCATTGTCAGGCTCGGACGAGATCTGCGATGCGGCATTCAAGCAATCCGGGGTGATAAGGGTGGAAGAGGTTGGGGACCTGGTTGAAGTAGCCTTGGTTCTGCTTGGCCAGCCATTGCCCAGGGGGAAGAGGGTGGCGGTATTGACGGTAGGGGGTGGCTTGGGGGTTATCGCCGCAGATGCCCTGAGAAGGCACGGTCTGGAGCTACCCCCGTTGTCACCGGCAACCATGGAGAAACTGGACTCGGTTCTGTCGGGAAGATGGTCGCGCGGAAACCCGGTGGATGGCGGCGGTGGCCTCAGCTATCCCGGCCTTTTGCCGCTTTTGGAAGATGAGAATATTGACGCGGTAATAATTGCGGGCCCCGTTTGGGCGCCTGTCGGCTTCTCTGCCTTTATGAGTACGCCTCCCTGGGAGAGGGATAACCTGGCTGACCTTGATCAAGTGCTTCAGGGCGTCGAAGAGGAGTCGCTGAGGAATCTGGACGCCACTATGGAGCTAATGAAGCGGTATGAGAAGCCAGTCCTTCTCTCTGTTTGGGTCACCGACGATGTAAAAAGCGGGGAACTCTACAGGAAACTGGAACGAAACTATCTGACCCCTTATCCCACGCCGGACAGGGCAGCCAAGGCCCTGGCTCGGCTGGTAGAATATAGCGAGTACCTTGGTATCGCCGGAGGGAATATGTAGGGGCGACCCAGCGTGGTCGCCCCTGGGGGATTCAAGAGGGCATCAAAAGGAGGCAAGAATGGCGAGGGCTCTAGAGGGTATCAGGGTGCTGGATCTAAGCCGGATGTACGGTGGCCCTATGTGTACTATGCTTCTGGCGGAACTAGGCGCAGAGGTCATTAAGGCGGAGATGCCGCAGGCGGGGGATGGGGTAAGAAATCTTGTCCCTCAGACACAGGGATTGGAGAGCTACCCCTTCGTGATCTTAAATCGCGGGAAGCTGGGCATCACGTTGGACCTCCAATCGGAAGGGGGGCGAAGCATATGCAAGGAGTTAGTCGGCAAGTGCGATGTTCTGGTCGAGAACTTTACGCCTGGGGTGATGGAGGATCTTGGGCTAAGCTACGAGGAGCTCAAGCCAGATAACCCTGGCCTCATCTATGCTTCAATATCGGGCTTTGGGCATACCGGCCCCTTGCGCACCCAGGTAGCTTTCGATACCATAATCCAGGCCATGGGGGGCTTGATTAGTGTCAACGGCCAGCCTGATTCTCCCCCCACCAAAGTCGCCCCCGCCATAGCTGACTTCTTGGGTGGGATATATTCAGCTATCGCTATCCTCGCTGCCCTGCAATACAGGGCCAACACAAAACAGGGCCAGCGCATAGATATCTCAATGCAGGACTGTATCTGGGCCATAACCGCTATACAGTACCTGCCGCTTTACCTGACCACGGGCCGGGAACCGGAGAGGCTGGGCAATCGCATGATCGAGGTCACGCCTTTTAACATATATCCGGCCAAGGAGGGATATATAGTTATTGCCATCGTCACCGTAGGCCAGTGGCAGCGGTTGCTGGAGGTCATCGGCAGGGAAGAGATGAAGGATGTCCCGGAATATGGCAGTCAGGTTGACCGCATTAAGCATATCGATGAGGTAGATTCCATGGTAAAGGAGTGGACGATAGAGAGGACGGTGGATGAGATGATAACTCAGCTCCGGGCTGCCGATTTACCCTGTGCCCCTGTTCCCACATTCGGTCAAGTGGCTAGCGACCCCCAACTTGCCAGCCGGAATATGCAGGTGGAGGTCGAGCAGACAATAAGCGGCAAACTCAAAGTGCCCGGCTCAGTATTCAAGATGAGCCAAACACCGGGCGATGCCACCCAATCAGCCCCCTTCCTTGGCCAACATAACGCTGAAGTATATTCTAAATTGCTGGGCTATGACACGGAGACAATAGACAGGCTACAGAGGGACGGCGCGATTTGACTCAGGCAAAGGCCCCTGCATTATCCTTCTTGAGCTAGAACATCCCTGGATCTCGATACGTCCCGAAGACTTCCCTGAGGACATCACAGATCTCCTGAATTGTGGCGTACCCCCTGACACACTCGATAATATAGGGCATCAGGTTCTCCTGCCCTTCGGCGGCGTGGCGCAGCTCTTCCAAGCGTTCCTCGACCTCTTTATTGTCCCTTGTTTGTTTCACCTCCTGGAGCCTGGCGACCTGCTTCCTCTCCACCTCAGGATCGATCTTCAATATGCCCACAGGGGGGTGATCGGTGACATATTTGTTGACCCCTACCAGGGTTCGTTTCTTCGTATCTATATGCTGTTGAAACCTATAAGCGGCATCCGCTATCTCCCTTTGTGGGTATCCCTTCTCAATGGCCGCAAGCATTCCTCCCATTCCCTCAATCTCGCCGATGTACCTCATTGCCTCTTGCTCAAGCTTGTCCGTGAGGGCCTCTACGAAGTAGGAACCGCCCAATGGATCTATCGTGTTGATGACTCCTGTCTCCTCGGCCAGGATCTGTTGGGTTCGCAGGGCGATGGTCACAGCTTCCTCGGAGGGTAGAGCCAGGACCTCATCTGCGGAGTTAGTGTGCAGCGATTGGGTCCCACCCAGGACTGCGGCCAGGGCCTCATAGGCCGTGCGAACTACATTGTTGTAGGGCTGTTGGGCGGTGAGGGAGCCCCCCGCAGTCTGGGTGTGGAAGCGCAACATCCAGGAGCGAGGGTTCTTCGCCTGGAAACGCTCACGCATGAATCTGGCCCACATCCGCCGTGCCGCCCTATATTTGGCGATCTCCTCGAAGAAGTCGATATGGGCATTGAAAAAGAAGGACAGCCTGGGGGCGAATTCATCTACATCCATCCCCCGGTCGATGCAGGCCTGGACATAGGTAAGCCCATCGGCCAGGGTAAAGGCGAGCTCCTGGACCGCGGTGGAACCTGCCTCCCTGATGTGGTAGCCGCTGATACTGATGGTGTTCCAACTGGGAACCTCTCTGGTGCAGTACTCCACGGTGTCGACGAGGATGCGCAGAGATGGCTCTGGCGGGAGCATAAAGCTCTTCTGGGCGATGAATTCCTTCAGCATGTCGTTCTGGATGGTGCCCTGGATCTCGTTCTTGGAAACGCCCTGCTTCTCAGCTGTGACGATGTACATGGCCAGTAGCACCGCCGCCGGAGGATTGATGGTCATGGAAGTGGTGACCCTGTCCAGCGGGATCCCATCGAAGAGGATCTCCATGTCCTTCAAGGTGTCGATAGCCACCCCACATTTCCCGCACTCGCCATAGGCCGCGGGGTTATCGCTGCAATATCCCATTATGGTTGGAAAGTCAAAGGCGACGCTCAGGCCGCTCTCCCCCTGTTCCAGGAGGTATTTGAAGCGCTGGTTGGTGTCCTCAGCGGTGCCCAGGCCGGAGAACATCCGCATGGTCCAGGGCCTGGCCCGGTACATGGTGGGATGAATGCCCCTGGTGAAGGGATACTGACCGGGAAACCCCTGTTCCTGTACGTAGTCGAGTTCGCTGATGTCCTCAGGGGTGTATAGCCTTTTCACCTCCAGACCGGAGATGGTGCTAAAGGTATCCTGGGATTCCGGCAAGGCATCACGAGAACCCTGCAGCACTTCCTGTTCCCACGTTTGCCTGTTCCTCTTTATCGCCTCGATTTTCTCTCTGTCAAACATGACCATCCCCCCCAGTCGATTTTCTGTTCCTTCTCTGGATTGAATGCCTTCTAGATGGTAGTCCCCATAGCCTGTCACGCTGGATTTCGGTGTCGAGGATAGACCATCTACCGCAGAAATGTCAACAATGAGAACGCACGACAGTCGCGAGGTCGATAGGCTTCACATCGCCAGACACAGAAAGGGGCAGGATAGTGTCCTGCCCCTTTCAGAGGTCCGCCGCTCGTCGCGGTAGAAGCTTTTGGGAAAAGCGGACAACGTAATTATAGGGATTGGGAATTAAGAAGTCATAAAGAGAAGGGGCAAAAGGTTAAATAGTTATTACATTTTCGCTGGGGTCTCTCCAGGGTTCGCCTCTCCCACGCCTTTCCAGGAATCAACACCGCTTTGAGCATATAGCTAACAGCCCTTCGACAGGCTCAGGACAGGCTGAGGACGGGCTCTAGCCCCTCCCTTCGGGGGAGAAGAGCATGGATACGCAGGCTATTCGACCTGGGCAGAATAGGCACTCTGTAGAAAGGGACCGGACACAACCAGAGGTCAGTGCCTCGCTGGGAGGCATCGACCTCTGACAAGAAAGCGGTCCAGGACGAAGGGGGTCTGACGCCCGCCGTAGCGGTCCCTTCGCCTAGCCGCCTGTTACCAATGCCGCAAGCCGTTTCTCCTCTGATGCCAGGCGTTTTTCCATGATACCTACCTGCGCCGCTGCCAGCTTGGCTATGGGTATTCTAAACGGGCTGCAGCTCACTGAGTTGACGCCAGCGCTGTGAAGGAACATGATGGAACGCGGCTCCCCGGCCTGCTCCCCGCAGACACCGATCTCCAGGCTTGCCTTCTCTTTTCTGGCCCAGGATATGGCGGTCTCCATCAGCCTGCCGACGCCTTCGACGTCCAGAACCAGGAAGGGGTTATCTTTGAGTATGCCGGCTTCCAGGTAGGTGGTCAGGAACTTCTTCTCTGCGTCCTCCCTGCTGAAGGAATATACGGCCTGGGTCAGGTCATTGGTGCCGAAGGAGAAGAAGTCGGCCTCCTTGGCCAGCCAGCCGGCTCTCATGCAGGCGCGCACAGTCTCCATCATCACGCCAATCTTGAGGCCCTTGTCTTTGATCATCCCTTTTACCCAGATAAGCTCCTGGAGGGTGATCACCTGGGGCACCATGATGGAGACATTGGCCTCGACCTCGGCACGGGCCTCGGCAATTGCGTCTATCTGCATCTGGTAAATCTCGGGAGAGGTGATGGCCAGCCTGACACCCCGGTGTCCCAGCATTGGGTTTGTCTCCTCCAGGTCGCGTATTCGCCGCTTGAGATCGGGGTCCGAGGTCTCCGCTTCCGATGGCAGGAACTCGTGAAGGGGCAGGTCCAAGAGCCGGATTATTATTGGTAACCCCTGGAGCTCGCGGAAGATGGCGACGAAATCCTCTTTCTGAAGCTCACGCAACAGGGCCAGGGCCGCCTTTTTCTGGGTCTCGGTCTCCGCCAGTATGAACGCCCTGATGGCCTCCAGCCGCTTCGGGGCGTTGAACTGGCGCTCGGTGCGGCAGAGGCCGATACCCTCGGCGCCGAACTTCTTAGCCAGGGCTATGGCCTCGACTGTATCGGCATTGGCCTTCACCGTAAGCCGCTTGAAGCCATCGGTCCACGTGAGTAGCTCGGCAAGCTCGGAGGTGCCCTCAGATTCCACTAAGGGCAGGGCCCCGAGGTATATGCTTCCTGTGCTCCCGTCAATGGTGATTACGTCACCCTTCCTGACCGTCTGCCCCCCGGTTTGGAATTGCTCGGCCTCAAGGTCTATCTTCACCTCTTCAGTCCCGCAAATACAGGGTTTGCCCATGGCCCTGGTGACTATGGCGGCATGAGAGGTAAGCCCGCCGCGGGAGGTTAGCACCCCAACCGCGGCTGAGATGCCCTGGATATCGTCGGGGTTTGTCTCTGGCCTCACCAGGATGACGCGCTCGTTCCTCCTCTTCGCTTCTACAGCCTCGGTGGGATCGAATACCACTGCCGCGGTGGTTGCGCCGTGGGCAGCGCCCAGCCCGCGGGCGATAGGCTTATACTTCTCCGGCGACTCAATGCGCCGGTGCAAGAAGGCTCTCACATCATCAGCGGATACCCGCAGAATGGCTTCCTCATGTGGGATAAGCCCTTCCTTTGCCATGTCAACGGCGATCTTCACCGCCGCCTGGCCGCTCCGTTTGCCTGATCTGGTCTGGAGGATGTAGAGCCGGCCAGATTCGATGGTAAATTCCACGTCCTGCATGTCACGGAAGTGATTCTCCAGGATGGTGGCTACTTCTTCCAGTTGGGCGTACAGGTCGGGCATTTGCGACTGAAAGGAACTGATGGGCTGCGGGGTCCTGCGTCCGGAGACCAGATCCTCGCCTTTGGCTTTGCTGAGATATTCGCCAAATAGCCCCCTTTCGCCGGTGCTGGGGTTTCGAGTGAACATTACCCCCGTCCCCGACTTCTCGTCCAAATCGCCGAAGACCATTGCCTGAACTACGGCGGCTGTGCCCAGGTCAACGGGGATGCGGTTGAGGCGGCGATACACCGCTGCCCTGGGATTGTCCCAGGAGTCAAAGACCCTCTCTATGGAAGTGAGGACATCCGTCGGCTCTTTGACATCGAGCATGGTGTCCATCATGCCCGGCATCGACGCCGGCGCTGAGGAGCGGACAGATACGGCCAGCCCCTGCCCCAATCTCTTCCCGGTTCGCTGCTCGAGAGCCTCCAAAGCCTGCTTGATTTCTTCCAGGGGCAAGTTGCCGCTTCGCTTATACTCCTTGTAGGCGTCAATAGATACCACGAACTGCGGAGGCACCGGTAGCCTCAGCTTGTTCAGGGCCACCAGGTTAGCCCCTTTGTTGCCCAGGAGATTCTTGTCCTCACAGGCATCGGTGAATTGATAGACTGCAGGCATGGGCCACCTCCTGCTGCTGGATCCGCCTGACTTTCAATCTCATGGGTTCGGCTGCACGAACGATGCCGTATTCAGAAACTTGCTCAGGACAATCCTGTCTGAGCCTGCCAGCGACTCCTTTTGTCTCTGAGGGGAGCCTTTGCCGATCGGTTTAGAGAATCCGGGGTATATAGCCGATGCTTCGACGCTCCGCCCCTTGCCAAGCACACCCCACCGTCATTATGGAAGGGGATAGGCTCCCATTCTGGGCACTGCTCACAGCGTTCGACGTGCATGCGACATAGCTTTGGCTTCAGCATTTCTCTGACCTCTATAGTTGTAACAGATCAATGTAAGAGATTGGTTGCCTGGCCTGCCCTACAAAGATTGTGCTCCGTATTGCAGACATACTACAATCCCACTTAGGTACTGTGCTATGCTGGTAATTTGGTACTGCTTCCTCCACACAAGGCGGGGTTCAACGCCCCCCAGATCGGCTTGATGCTTGACCGGGGGTTCTCAGACTCTCAGCGATGTGGTACAAGCTGGCTCTCAGCCTCTTCACCTTTGTTCAGAGAATAGGCTTTCCTCTGTTCGCCCTGAACACATGCGGGGCTGCATGCGTCACTTCTTACCCGGGTTCCTGAACGCTGGCGTCCAGCCTGCGGAGGTCAGACAGTCCCCATTTGTTGACTTTTCCCCCTGGCAATCCAGTACTATTTTCTCATTAGCAAGTGCTAGAAAGAGCTATTGTATAGATGACAACAGGTGTGCTAACGTTTGAGCATATTAATGGCGTTACTACTGTAATTGCATGTGGAAGGGTTCAAAAAATGATAAAAAGTCTGGATGATTACAGACAGGTTATCGGCGATGATGCCATAGCCGAAATCTACGCGCAAGCGAGAAGGCTTCAGGGAAGGCGCATTCTACATATTAATTCTACTCACCAGGGCGGTGGTGTTGCAGAGATACTGCGCTCCCTGGTGCCGCTGATGAATGATGTGGGTGTAGAGACGGATTGGAGGGTACTTCACGGGACCCCCGATTTCTTCACTATAACGAAGAAATTTCACAATGCCCTTCAGGGCGGATCGCTGAATCTCACTGATATAAAAAAGCAACTGTATGTCCAAACCAATGAGGCCTTTTCTGTCTATTGCCACATAGATGCTGATTGTGTAATTGTGCACGATTCCCAGCCACTGCCACTGGTAAAATTCTACAAGAAAAGCATGCCCTGGATATGGAGGTGTCATGTAGATTTGTCGCATCCAAATGAGACCCTCTGGGAATTCCTTAAGACGTTCATTCTAAGGTACGACCTAGATGTTATCTCAACTGAAATGTTTAGAAAGGCATGTCTGCCGGTAGAGCAGAGGATTGTCCACCCGGCTATTGACCCTCTGTCGTTGAAGAACAGGGAGCTCTCGAAAAAAGACATATTGAAATATGTGCGAAAGGCCGGCATACCGACGGATAAGCCTCTCATAACGCAGGTTTCAAGGATGGACATCTGGAAGGACCCCGAAGGTTTGCTCGAAGTTTTCAAGCTTGTAAGGAAAGAGGTCGATTGCAGGTTGGTATATTGTTATGACACGGCATTAGATGACCCCGAGGGCAACGGCGTTTATCAACGAACATATCGCAAGGCCAAGAAGCTTGTAGAAAACGGCGACGTCATATTTGTCTTTGGCAATAGCCAGATACTTGTGAACGCTGTACAACGGGTTTCAACCGTGTTGGTGCAAAAGTCGATAAAGGAAGGGTTCTGCCTTTGTGTGACAGAGGGGTTATGGAAAGAGAAACCGGTGGTGGCTACAAATGTAGGAGGCATTCCCCAGCAGCTGGTAGAAGCGGAAAACGGCTTCTTACTCGATCCCATAGATATAGATGGGTTCGCCGATAGGGTCGTGCGGATCTTGCAGAATCCTGACATGGCGGAACGGATGGGGAGAAAGGGCAAGGAAATCGTGAGGAAGAATTTCCTCATAACGAGGCTTCTCTTAGATTATCTAGATCTGTTGAACGATGTCATGTCTGGGCGGAAAGGTGTGGGGACTAATAGCTCACTGCCGAAGGATGTGACTAACCCCCTCGTGTTCGCTAGGTAACGTTTTCAGTCGATTCCTCCGTTTCCTGCCGCCTGCTTACCATGCTCCAGCCGATAACCCCCAGTAGTATTACTCCGGAGCCTATCATCGTGTAGAGCGTCTTCCTTTGTATCCCGGAGACGAAGCCGCTTGAGGCGTTCTTGACTACCTCGTTGCCCTTCTTCACCAATACCGCCTCTATCCCCTCGTATTCCGAGAGGTCGGGCATTACTTCTTCTAGCTGCGGTTCTCCTATGTGGGAGTAGACCTGCCCCGTGGCTATGTAGATGGCGAGGGAGGTAAGAAGCAGCACCACGACCATCCAGGCCAGTCGGCTTCTCCAGTTGCGGCCGCCGGAAAGGCCGATGAAGAAAAGGGATATAAAGAGTATCAGCCAGAGGGCCCACAGCCAGGTTCTGCCTGTGCCCATCCAGTGGCGCGCAGTATCAAAGTCGTCGAGGTCTTCTTCACTATCCGAAATCTTCTCTCTTAGGTCGGTCTCGGTTAGCGTGTAGCCGCTCTCTATCCAGCCGCGTACATCTTCGAGTGTCTCCTCACCATCGTTGTCCAGTTCGTCTAAGAGGTCAGCTTCGGTGAACGTCCAGCCCTCTGAGACCCAATCGCGGGCCTTGTCCAGGAAATCCTCATTGTCCTCGCCTATTGATTGCCTTAGGTCAGCATCGGTGTAAACCCACTGATCTGGTATCTTGTCTAGGATCTCCTGGCTGATCAAGCCGGCGAAGTCGATGTCGTGCGCCTCTTTGAATTCCTGATACTCGTCCCAACTCGCGAACAGGTTCTGAAGCTTCTCATCCGCCAGCTCCGTAAGCGCATCGCGGGCGACTGCCTTTCTCTCAGTCAGGTCGATCGTTACCTCGATGCTGTCGGCTTCTCCTTTCGCGTAGGCAGCGAAGCCGTTGACGAGCTCACTGAGCCGCTCCTGTACCCAGGAATGGGGCAGTACCGCCTTGATGGTGGAGGATATCTCTTCCCGGCTCAAGCTGACGCCAAACGGCAGGTTGACAATCGATCCCAGGTTCGCCTCGACGGTGGGTGTTATCATCTCATCCAGCAGGTAGTCGTAGGTCTCCCTCCTGCTGAATAGGTCGATGACGGCTTCAGCCGCTGCATCCACTCGGTCCTTTAGATGGACTGTGATGGTGAATTCATCCGAATCGCCTGTCATGTACGGCTTCACGGAGTCGATGGCTGCCTCGACCTGCGAGATTATCCAATCCGGGGCCGCCACCATCCTGAGCGACCCTTCTATATCTTCCTTGTTGAGGTCAAGGGTATAGGGCAACTCGTCCAGGTTGTCGAGCAGCTCGTCGGCCAGGTACGACATTCCATCGTCATAGATGCTTGTAAATGCATTGCCCTGGAGTATATCCTCCTTGGTTACCTCGACAGCCGTCTCAATCCTGTCTCGAAGGACTAGAGTGTACGTGAATTCATTGGTGTCGCCCAAAATATAGGGGATTATTGAATTGGCTGCCGATTCTACCTGCTCCTGGAGCCACTCGGGAGGCAGTATCTTCCTGGCGGCGGAGACGAGCTCGTCCTTGATGGCGGTTATGTCTATGTCGAAATCCGATGAATCATCCTTTTCCATCTCCTCCTCTGCCTCATCCAGCGCCACTGGCAAAAGCTCATCGTAGACGAAGTTGTACATATCCGCTTGCCGCATCTGGTCGTTATAGAACCCCGGGTTGAGCAGGGTGTCGTTTACCTGAGTAACCAGCAGTACGATGATAAGGAGGAGGATGAAGCTGATGATCATGGGGATGGTCAATATCCGTCTAAACCATATCATAGCGACAAGCGGCCTCAGCTTCTCCTTCTATAATAATCAGTTTGGAGAGATAGCGGTATTGATATTCTCCTGCCAAACATTAGCATAGCTGGTGTCAGTTGTGCAATAGTTCCCTCGAATGGCCTGGGCTCTCCTTTGTAGGCAAGCTACGCCTTCTCTTCAGTAGTACGACGACGATAACAGCGACGAATGCCATCTCTAGGCCGAATCCCCAGGGGGTTGTGACCTTGGAAAGCAAATCATGTACAGGATGTTGACCTGTTATCGGCTTCAGAATGAGCCAGTCAATGATGTCTGGAGCTAAAGCCCACACCATTCCCCACCAGTAGCGGCGCAGCAACCAGCCCACCGCCACAGTAGCGATAACCAGTGCGACAACGGTGAGAATGCTTGGCACATCGTGAGGGTAGGGGAGAAAACGAAGGATGACAGGGGAGTCTGATGGCCAGGGGTAGGGGGCATGCCACATTGTTGTGCTATCGAGGACGGCGGCGCTTGCAACGGCAACCACCGCCGTCGGCAGTTTTCGCTTTATGCCTGCCTGGGAAAGAGCTCCTACAGCCATATGGCTAGGTGCGAACATAATCCCCCCTATTCTCACACGATTTTATGATTTCCTTCAGTGACCTGCTCCACTGGAATACAAGCCGATCACGCCGCCTACAACAAGGGCTATTGAAGCGATTTTCAGGGCGCTTACAGGCTCCTTGAAGTACACGATGCCGACAGCGCTTATCAAGAGAACCCCCAACCCGGCCCATATGGCATAGGCGACACTCACGTCTATGCGTTTCAGGGCGAAGACGAAGGCGGCAAAGGAGAGTCCGTAAAAGATGAATATCAGTACAGAAGGAGTCAACTTCGAAAACCCGTCGGATAGCTTCATGCTGGTGGTCCCACAGACCTCCAGGACAATCGCTAAGGCGAGATACAACCAATACATTAGAACACCTCCTAAAGCTGAACAGGGTACGACGTGAATAGCCTTTTGAGCTTCAGCGATACGTATTTCTATCATAGGCTCTGGGAGTCGTCAAGGCAAGGACGAAATGTCCAAGAACCGATGAACCCGAGATATGGAGAGCGGCGGTGTTTCGCTTTCGGAAGGGGTTTGTGGTAAACTTGATGAAGCTAACTGTTGACAAAAGCAAAAAAATCTATAATCTAGACTAGAATCCAAAACGGCATTAACGGCGAAACGCAGAGGAGACTAGTTTGAAAATACTATTAGTCTATCCACAGTATCCGGATACCTTTTGGAGTTTCCGGCATGCGCTCAGAGTCGTTGCCAAAAGAGCAGCTTTTCCGCCTCTGGGCGCATTAACCGTCGCAGCGATGCTTCCCCAAGAGTGGGAGAAAAAGCTGGTAGATATGAATGCAACCCCTCTAACTGACGAAGACATCAAGTGGGCTGATTATGTGTTTATCAGTGCTATGGTGGTGCAAATGAAGTCGGCGAGAGAGGTTATCGGCAGATGTAAGAAACTCGAGACCAACATTGTTGCCGGCGGACCTCTTTTCACTGCCGGGTATGAAGAATTCGAGGAAGTGGACCATTTGGTGCTTGATGAGGCCGAGGTTACCCTTCCGCCTTTTCTGGAAGACCTGGAAAAGGGGTGTGCCAAACACATCTACACATCCAAAGAACGACCGGATATTACGAAAACCCCTCTACCGCTGTGGTCCCTTCTGGACTTGAACAGATACACCACGATGAGCCTTCAGTATTCTCGGGGATGCCCCTACAATTGTGAGTTCTGCGATATCATCATACTGAACGGGAACAAACCGCGGACTAAGACTAAAGACCAGGTCCTTGCGGAGTTCGACGCTTTACACAACCGGGGCTGGCGAGAGGGTGTGTTTATTGTCGATGATAACTTTATCGGCAATAAGAGAAAACTGAAGGAAGAGATCCTCCCGGCACTGATTGAGTGGCAGAAGGAGAGAAAATACCCCCACGGGCTACTCACGGAAGCGTCCGTGAACCTTGCTGATGATGAAGAGTTAATGCGATTGATGGCCGAGGCCGGGTTCGACACAGTGTTTATTGGCATTGAAACCCCGAATGAGGAGAGTCTGGCTGAGTGTAGCAAGAATCAGAATAGGGGGCGTGACCTGGTTGCTTCAGTTAGGAAGATTCACAATCACGGCTTGCAGGTGCAGGGGGGATTTATTCTGGGATTTGATAGTGATCCAGACTCCATCTTCAAAAGCATGATCAACTTCATTCAAGGGAGCGGGATCGTTACTGCTATGGTCGGTTTGCTGAATGCACCTCCGGGGACCCGGCTATACCAGCGCCTGAAAAAGGAGAACCGCCTACTAGACGACAACAACATCTCGGGCGACAATACCGACTGCTCTATGAACTTCATTCCCAAGATGGACCGCGAAACGCTCGTTAATGGCTATCAGAATATTATGTCTACGATCTACTCACCCAAGCAGTACTACAAGCGGGTTAGGATATTGCTGAAAGAGTACAAGCCTCAGAGAACAAAGCGGCTATCCCAGGTCCGTTTCTGGCATATCCGGGCATTTATCAGGTCCATGTGGTTTTTGGGTGTTAAGGAGAGAGGGAGGAGGCAATACTGGAGATTCTTTGTTTCGACCCTGTTGAGGCATCCTCGCTCTTTCCCGATGTCCATGGCCCTCGCTATCTACGGGTTCCATTTCCGGACGGTTGTTCGTGAGTATATTGGCTCACCAGTCAAGGATGTTCCAGCCTGAGGCGCAGCAACAAACCGGGCGCATCAGCCGATCAACCTCTAGCGCTGTCCAAACCCCTCGGCATTCACATTCAATAAAGGCTCTGACCACATAAACGTCGGACTAGCTGCGTGGTGTAGAAAATGCCAATCGTAGAAAGCGATGACCGGATCCAGATCGAGAAGCTCGAACTTGCGCCTTTCGGTACTAACGCCTATGTGATAGTGTGCAGAGCAACGGGGGATAGCGTGCTGGTTGACGCGCCTGGGGAGGCAAACAGGATTGTGGAGCGATTGAAGGGGACAAATCCAAGGTACATTTTGATGACCCACGGCCATATAGATCATGTTGGCGCTCTCTCCGAACTCAAATCCAGGCTGGAGATCCCTGTAGCAGCCCACCCGTCAGACGCCGGCAATTTGCCCTCCCCTCCCGATATCCTGCTGAACGACAGCGATCAAGTATCCTTTGGAAGCGTGAAACTAAGGGTATTGCATACCCCAGGGCACACGCCCGGCAGTGTGTGCTTCCTGACAGGTCAATACCTGATATCGGGTGATACCATATTCCCGGGTGGCCCTGGCAGGACGAATACACCTGGCGACCTTAGGCGGATAATCGAATCGATTACGGAGAAGATTTTTCCATTGCCCGACGATACCCGGGTACATCCTGGCCATGGCGATTCTACAGTGCTAAAGAAAGAGAAGGAGGAATTCGCTGTCTTTTCCTCCCGGCCCCACGATCCCAACCTGTGCGGGGATGTCCTTTGGCTTTCATCGTAGCCCCTGTCGCTCGGGGTTATCGGGCTAGTACAGCACCTCTGCCCGGTGGAAGGCCTCTGCCAGTTCAAAATCCCGTCCCTCAGCCATGTCCTGGCACCGCTGTCTGAGCCATTGTTCCAACAGTGAGGCAGGGATCTGCCCTACCTGGCTTTTGTGGCACAGCAGGGCAGCCATCTTGAGGTCGAATGTGTCGGTGATATCGGAGCAGTAATTTAGGTCCTCCGATGCCCAGAACAGCACTTCGCTGACTTTGTGTGGCTGAAGTCCATTCGTAATCAACTCAGGATAGGCGAGATGGTCCCTGGCATAGGGGAAAACCGCATCCAGAGTAACCTGGCCGGTGATTCGGTGGTCCCGGTGCCAGAAGTAGCGACGGTAGGGGTCAGCGGTTACCACGGTCTCAGGCCGATACATTCTTATCAGGCGAACGAGCTGTTTCCTGAACTCGGGTGTATCCTCCAGGCCCTGATCCGGATGGCGCAGGAATATAACCTCCCTCACTCCTAACATGTTGGCTGCGGCCAGTTGCTCCTGCTCTCGGGTTTTCGCCAGTTGCCCTGGCTTCACATTGACATCGCCGGCCCCTTTATCGCCGTTGGTGCACACCACGTATATGACCTCCCTGCCTTGTCTAACCCAACGAGCCACCGTTCCGGCGACGCCGAATTCCGCATCATCTGGATGGGGTGTAACCACCATTACCTGAGCTGGCTTGACCATCAAACAAATCTCCTCGGCCTGAGATCCCTGTCAATTGTATACCATACATCAAGCTGCTACAATTGCTTTTCGGAGAAAGCATCAGATGAGCGCTCCAGATTACATACTCAGAAACTACCGCCCCGGTGACTTCAACAGCTATGTCCAGCTCCATGTTGAGGCAGAAAGGCTCGATAGGACTGGGCACTGCACGTCGCCACGTGTCCTGCGCGAGGCCCTGGGTCGGCCAAACTATTCCCCGGAAAGCGATCTGTTTGTAGCAGAGGCAGGGGGAAAGGTCATAGGCTACATGAATGTTACGCCGGAACTGGGCATTGGGCGAGTCGTGCTCAGTTGCCTGGTACACCCGGAGCACCGCAGGAAGAGCCTGGCCACGCGACTGTACTACGACGCCGAGCGCCGTGCCTCATCCTTAGGGGCGAGAGTAGTCCAGGGGAGCATCCCGGGGGACAATGTCGCCGCCAGGAATTTACTATCCGGGCTGGGCTTCAGATTAGCCCGTCGCTTTCTAGAACTGAGGTTGGAGCTTTCTGAGGTTGACATGGTTAATGCCAAGCAGATTGCTCTCGACTGTCGCCATCTTCTGCGCGGTGAGGAGGATAAGCTGGCTGAAATTCAGAATCGTTCCTTCGCAGGCACCTGGGGGTATCATCCCAACACCCTTGAAGAAATAGCCTACCGCGTTGGTTTGAGTGACTGCTGTCCGGAGGGGATAATCCTGGTCTATGAGGGAGACCAACCCGTGGGTTATTGCTGGGCGACGATAGATGTAGAAGGGAACACGGCTGCAGGCACAAGAAAAGGACGCATCCACATGCTTGGGGTCGTCTCCGATTACCGGGGCAAAGGTTTAGGCAGGCGTGCGCTTCTGGCGGGGCTATCCTATCTTGGGGGCAGGGGAATCGAGGTCGCTGAGGTGACCGTGGACAGCGAGAATAAGGAGGCCTGTGCGCTCTATGAGTCAGCGAGGTTCAAGGTTTGGTCGACCACGGCGTGGTACGAAAAGGCGCTGGACTAGCCCCCAATGACACTAGCTACGTAGCCCACCCCTGGGTTAAGGTCGCCTCGGTAACCCGTTTGCCAAGTACTGCCGTGTATTCTCCTGCCATCGCTTCAGCAACGTTTGACCAGCTAAATCTGCCTACTGACGCCCGAATTGAGTCGGCAGAGTCTGCTGGAGCGCCCGGTTTTGAAAGAAGCGCAGCTATACTGTCTGCCAGGCGAATGGGAGCATTGTCTTTCACCAAGTACCCGTTCTGGCCTTGACGAACAACGCTCTCCATGCCCCCCACCCTGGTAGCCACTACGGGCGTTCCGCAGGCCAGGGACTCCAGGGCCACCAGCCCAAAGCTCTCGTAGTAGGAGGGGATAACGCACACATCTGCTGCGCTGTAGTAAAGAGGCAGATCTTCCTGCCTTACCGGGCCCACAAATGTGACGGTGTCTTGAATATTCAGATTCCGGGCCAGACTTTGCAGCCTTTCCTTTTCGGGTTGACTGTCGTCATCGCCGCCGACCACCACCAGTCTGAGATCACGCCCAGTGTCCAGAATAGGCATAGCCATCAACAACCTGTCTATGCCCTTCAACGGCTCAACACGCCCTACGAACAAAACGATTTTGCCGCCGTTGAAGCCCAGATGCTGCCGCGCAGTTTCTCTGTTCACGCTTCGGAAAAGGTCCAGGTTAACGCCGCAGGGAACAACGCTGATTCTCTGAGGTGAAGCACCGTAACAGCGGGACAACTCCTCCTTTTCCCTTTCCGTGGCGGCGATAATCTTGTGGCAGTCACTGGCAAGCTCTCTCTCATCCACCAGGCGAAGCTCAGGTTCATCTTCTCCCACTGCGATTGCGTTCTTAACTGCGCCCAGCGTATGGAACATCGTGATATGGGGGACATCCCACCAGACCTGTAGACGTCTCCCCACCCAACCCGACAGCCAGTAATGGCTGTGTATCAAATCGTATTGGAGGCCGTTACTCCTCCTGAAATTCTCCACGGAGCAGGCCATGTCGGCGAGATGAGCGTAGAGCACTAGCTTGTGCATGTGCTCAACTTCCCCCAGCTGAAGATGAATAACTCGTGCATTCTCCCCGAGTTGTACAACTTGATCGTCCGCAGGGTCGTGAGCGCGGGTATAAATATCCACTGAATTCCCACGTCTTCCCAGTTCGCGGGCAAGCTCCCGGATGTAGACGCTCATGCCGCCTGTGTCCTTGCTTCCCAGCTTGCCCAGGGGACAGCTGTGGACACTGAGCATGGCTATCTTCAATCGCTCTGCTGCCATTGGAAATCTCTCGTCCATCGGTTCCAGTCTACGCGCGAACAGAGAAAACCGGGGTCACTTGAGGGCTATGCGGCAACTGTAGATAGGGATTTCTCTGCCGCCCAGGCGGTATTTGTATTCCTCTGCTCCTTTCAGGAAGTCGAATCTCTTCCTTCCCCTCTCTATACTGTCTTTGATAGAGAGCACTTTGGAGAGCACCCCTACACTCAAGTAGCCGTATAGAGGATCATAGCCGCTGTTGTACAGGTACACCTTCTCATTGTAGTCGAAGCACATAACGCTGGCAACTGGCAGCGTATTGATTTTCAGTACACCGAGCCTCAAGAGTTTGGCCTCAGCCATAGTGTCAGCCATAGACCTGAAGAAAGACTCCATCCTGGCTGTCATGAAGGTTGCCTTGTCTGTTCTGCTGTCCCGAAGCAGCTTGAGAAAGACGTCCATGGCCTCTTGAACCGCTTCCGTGCCCTCGATGGTGCTGTATTCTATGTCGCCTGCCTCATATAGTCTCCTCAGCTTGCGACTCACCTCACGTTGCTGCTTAGTAGTCAACATCTCAAGGTATTCCTCCCAGGAAGCGGGCAAATCTAGGTCCAGTGAAACATCTTCAAGAGTGCAGGAGACCGGGCATCCCTGATCCTTAGCCAGATCGACTAGATTGGTAAACGCAGCGGAATCAGCTCTCAGTGACTCCAAGTACAGCTCGCTTATGTCGCTATGCCTCAGATGGTCAAGCAGGAGGATGAAAAAGGCCTGCTCTTTCCCCGGGGCGACAACAAAGTCCATGTAATCGCAGACATCAGCGCTGCCGATAAAGGAAGCCCTGCCGCCCTTGACCATCAGTGGGGCGATGCCTATTACGTTTTCATCTTCTCTAACATTGTACAGGTGTTTCTCAGCTCCGGTCCCGAACTCCCGCCACCAGGCTTCCAGCCAGCAGGGCAGAACAAAGACAGAGCCCCATTCGAGGCAGTGGCGCAGGTCCGTCCATGAGGAAGTCAGGCTTTCAAAACCCTGCTCGGTGAGATTATAGCTCATACCTGCCCGTACAAGTCTATCACCTTACCCTGGTTGAATCAATTTCGCTCGCCATTGCCCTGCTGAAATGTGTTTTGGGGCCGAGACAGTAGTAGAATCCATCCCACTGGGGTATGGTTGAAGTGGAAGGAGATAAACGACAAGCTTAAGGCGTGGTGGGACCAGAACGAAGAGGCGCCAGCGTCAAAAGGCAATAGGGTTAGGGCACAATATAGGGGTTTCTACGCCGTGTCTCTTTCCATCTCCAGTCGTGAGTGCGGGCGCAAGCGGGGTGGCATGGCCCCAGCACACCACCCGCTCTGGAAGGCAAGGGTGCTTCACCCTGTGGGGAATACCCTAATGCTATTCGGGCCGGCGCTGTGGGTGGCAGCCCTTCAGGGTTCCAGCGGGATGACAATCGCTAGGATTATGTACGCTATGGCGCCGGTCAGGCCGAGAAACAGTGTCAACACTGCGATGACCCTGATGATAGTGGGATCAACGCCGAAATACTGCCCCAGGCCACCGCATACACCCCAGATCATCCTTTGGTCTTTGCTGCGATAAAGCCTCTTCTCCATGATCCCCTCCCCTGCAGAAACTCGATTGCCGTTTCTACGCTTGCCGGTCGAATGATTGTGGCATTTGGGGAAGACGAAATCCTCCCCAGAATCCTTGATTACTCGCCGAGTCTGAAAGGCGGATAGCGGTCGGTGGTCAACAAGAAAGCATATGCCCACACTCTCCAATACCATCGAAATACACCGACCACGAAGTCAAACAGGTCTTTCGGGTAACGGCCGGTAAACAGAATGGCAAACCAGGCAATTATTACCACCACTATGGCAGCGATGGCGAGGAACCAGAGAACAATATAGTGGGGAATAGCCAGGAACCATTTTACCAGCGGCAGCCAGCGGTTGAGATCATCTCTGGCATTCGGGTAAGGGATGTCAAGGTGAACCGCCTGCTCTTCGTCAGTTGAAGGATATTCATCCCTCAATAGCGCTAGATAAGCCAGAAACCGGGTAGCAAACCTGGCAACAGCCAGATTCCAGTCAAACCACCACCTGGGATACTTCTGCCGGAACAGGATCATCAGCAGGGTTGGCAGAATGACAAACCCAGCCATCACTACATCCTCCTCCCAGGCGGCTACGGTGCCGACAAGCAGGCCCAAGACGATCCATATTGGAATTGCCCAGAGGAGCCTGAGGAACGTAGTCGGCCTGTCCAGATCTCTGTCCGGGTAGTCAATGGACAGCCTGATTGGGTACTCGGTTGTAGCTTCCGCCATGATAGAACCTCCTTACCGGATTTGTTGTCCTGGTTACAGCTCAGCACAAATCATTGTGTACTGAGGCGCTACTTCATACTCTAGTATTGTTGCCCCTTGCTACTCCTCCTTCTTTTTCCGCCCGCGTTTTTCGATCACCTTGCCGACCACCTGACCCGATGAAGAGCCTCCTACTTCCGCCTCCACGGGGCTCCCGGCGGTTGCGAAATACTCTCTTATCGAGCTTCTTGTCAGGTAGACCAGCGATAGGGCACCGATTATGGTCCCGAAGGGAATGATAATCAAGCTCAGGGCGGCGTGAACAATGGCCAGGATCCTGCCCCATTCTTTCCTCGTAAGCAACCCGATACCGGCTGCCAACGATAAACCAAGTAACAACAGAAGCACCACTGTGACTATGCTCAGACCAAAGTAGCCTCCTGCATCGTCAGTATCGGGAAAGGCAAATATAGCTATAGCGAGCACAGGTATGAGTAGCCACAGCGCGGTTATGAAGTCCCAGATAGCGATCAGTACTAGGGCGTCATGCCTTTTCAATTCTACATACCTCCTCGCGATTAGTTGTTAGGAAGGCGCCCCTGACCCAGTGGTTTGCGAGCCTTGCGACCTGCGTACCGCCAGGACGATCATGAAAGCCCCGAGCAGTAGCACTACTATTCCGCCAACAAGAAGCCCCACACTGATCCCAAGTAGCGACCCAACTTTCACCTTGAACACGACGTCGCTCAGATCAACACCGGCAGACCCGTCGTCGTTCATGAGCACGATCGAATGGCTGCCCACCTCTGTTTCCCACTCCATGGTCTGGGTTCCGGCCCCATACTCTTTGACTCTCCAGAATTCCTCAGGCGCGGGGGCTGCAGGTTCGGAACCGCCCGGGTGATTTGTATAATCCACGCTTTCGAAAGCTAGCCAACCGGTGTGGGTAAAGCTCATCTCGTCATACTCGACATCGCTAAGGTAGGCTTCCACATCTGACTCCTCGCCTACCCCTATAAAGATGTTCTTCGCAGGATCGTTGTTTGAGCCTTCTACCGCAAAGGCGGTGGCTATGCCCAACCAGTCTAATACGTCTAGCGCCACTTCATCTATATCGATGGGTCCGGTAACGATGGCATGGGACCCCCTTTCAATGTCGATGGGGTCTGAAGCGATAAACCCTTCATCTGTGTGGGTTCTTTCCAGCCACAGCAAAGTCCCGCCGCCGAACATCAGACTGACTGCCACCAGTATGATGATGACTCCGAAGACCAGGAGGAGAATCTTTAGTACGCTCACAATAGCACCTCCTTATTGCCTGGTATTGTATCTCGCTCACAGGATTTGCGCAAGCCCAATCAGCCAATCAAAGCTAGTGCCGTGCCAGCAACTGGTTCAGGATAGCGCAGTCCACGACACCCTGACGTTTGCACTGAATACCTGCTTGTCCCATTCCTGATTCGGAGCCTCCAGCCATCAAAAGTAGATGCGGAAGCCGTAGGCCAACGCCTCGAAACCAACGGAGCGATATAGTCGGTGCGCCTCCTCGCGCCTTCTGTCGCTGCACAGCTCGATCCTGTGGCACCCCTTCTCTTTAGCCCGGGCGATGACGTGTTCCAGGAGCATCTTGCCCAAACCCATGCCTCGGTGCTTCTGCCCGACTATGAGGTTCTCGACGAGGGCCCAGGGGGTGGCGCTATGGGAAAGGTTGGGTACGATAAGAAGCACCACGGTGCCCACAACCTCGCCCTGGTATTCAGCAACGAAAAGCTCGTGTCTGGGATCAGCGCAAATCTCGGCGAAGGCCTTGCGGTAATCATCTGGAGAAGGGCTCCGGCTCATCTCAACCTGAGAGAAGCTGATAGTCAACTCACGGTAAAGGTCGAGGATGCGGGGAACATCCTCCTCGGTGGCCAGTCTGATATCCGCCATATTCTCTAGACCCTCCCTGACAAGGTGCAAATAGCATAGGGTAGGCTCGGCTGCGTGTCAATCCAGGACAAGGGCCCGCCGAAATCGAGTTCTTTGAGTCTTTTGTTCGAGAGCGGCGTTATGGGTGGGATTCAGGCAAAGGTTGCTGTCTCGCCTTGGGGCCTTGTCCGCGCGGCGTTCTTACGAACCATCGTCTATGAGGTGGCTATTAACGTTCATTCTTAAGGATATCATAGAATCTATCTCTCGCGCTCCGTTCGATCCAAGGACAATGACCGCATTTTTCTAACAGGATGAGTCGAAAGTCTTTTAGAATGCGAGAAAGGGGGTCTTTGATCCCTTGGGAAAGATGGGGATCGTAGTCGCCATGGACCGCGACTACAGGACATTGGATTCTCCTCCCGAGCTCCAAAAGCTTCCCACTGCTTCTTAGCTCGCTAGCTTGTTCCCATACACTTTGATAGATATCGTACTGGCATTCTAGTATCTCGCTGTCATGGGGCAAGGGGTCATATGAGTCAGCCTTGGATATCAACTTTCCAAGTCGGGCCATGGGCGTGTTTTTGTCTTCAATGGCGGGGTCGTTCAAGGTTCCCATCAGGGAAAGGGCTTCCTCTCTTTCGTCTTCACCAAGCCGACTTAACCGAGTTTTCATAATGTTTACGGCATATTTTTCTTCGTAGGCCCCACTCCCAATGAGTATGAGTTTCTTTACGAATGCAGGATACTGGGCGGTAAAAATAAAACTGAGCATTGCACCCCATGAGAAACCAATCAAGGTGACAGGAAGATCTCCGTTCTTTTCTAAAACGGCCTTTAGCTCCTGGACTTGCCCTTCAAGTGTTGTTGCTGTTTGAAGTGGCTCTAGAACACCCCTAACGGAGGAGAGTTCTCGAGCAACTGGTGCCATTTCTCCGGGTGCACCTGGTCCGCCGTGGATGACGGCTACATTGAAAGGCTTGCTTCCATATTTTCTTAAGTTTTTCATATTTATACCAGGTTTAACCTCTTTTTAATTTAAAAATAAATAGGTTCCTTTCTTCCTGTTTGATAAGGAGTCGCCATGATAGGTGGCGGCTTTGCCGGTTGCGAGCTGGCGGTAACCTTGCTGGGCCAGGGCTGGAACCCCCTCTACTTACCAGGCAAGCCAGCCTCCATCTACAGCTATGGTCTCGCCGGTGACGAAGCTCGATGCCTCGGATGCCAGGAAGACCACGGCCCCCGCTACCTCGTTGGGCTGGCCTCCCCTTCGCATCGGGATCTTGCTGAGGTTGAACTGAAGAATCCTTTTGTCGGACTCGATGTCCCGCTTGGCCATCTCGGTTTGGATGTAGGAGGGGGCGATGGCGTTAACCCTCACGTTGTGCCTGGCCCACTCCACTGCAAGGGCCTTGGTGAGCTGGACTATGGCTCCTTTGCTCGCTATATAGGGTGAGATATTCATGAAGCCGGTAAGCCCAAACACTGAGACTATATTGATGATGCTGCCCGATTTTCGCTCCACCATGCCTTTTCCTATAGCCTGACAGCAGTAGAAGCACCCTTTGAGGTTGGTGTTCAACACCGCGTCCCAGTCTTCCTCAGCCAGCTTCAGGAATGGCTTGACTATGTTGATCCCGGCATTATTCACCAGGATATCCACTTTCCCGAAGGTTCTCAGCGCCTCCGATGCCATAGATTCCACTTCCTCTCTTCGGGTGACGTCCATCTTGATGGGCAGCGCCTGGCCTCCATCGGCTTGGATTTCCGAAGCAACCTTCTGCAGAAGCTCCTGCCTGCGCCCGCACAGCACAAGTGAAGCGCCCGCCTCCGCTAATGCTTTGGCAGCCGCCTCCCCCAGCCCAGTCCCCCCACCAGTGACGACGGCAACTTGCCCCTTGAGGTCGAATATATCTATCCTATTTCTCCTATCTGCCCTTGAATTTGGGCTTACGTTTCTCCAGAAAGGCCTTTCTGCCCTCCTTGAGGTCCTCCATTAGAAGGAGCCCGGGGCTGAGCAGGTCTTCCCATCGGTAGTCATCGTCGTGGCCGCGGTGAAGCATTTTCTTTATGGCGCGGACGCCAAGGACGGGATGCTGGGCAATGGTCTGGGCGAGGCTCTCGACCTCTTGATAGAGCTTGTCATGGGGAACGACCCTGGCCACTATTCCCCACTCTTCCGCCTTCTGGGCATCGATGGTCTCCCCGGAGAGGATCAGATAGCCAAGCCTGCCTCTTCCCAGAGTCCCCCTTCCCCTCCCAAGGGTGATGACGTGGACCGCTCCTACCTTTATCCCCTGAAGGCCGAACCGGGCCTTGTCGGAGGCAATGGCGATGTCGCTCACGATAGCGATCTTACAGCCATATCCGTAAGCGTAACCGTTAACGGCGGCGATTACAGGCTGCGGGATGTTCTCGATGCGGCGGAACATCCTGGCGTCTGTCTCAACATAGTCTGTTGACTCACTAAGGTATTCGAATTCCAGGTCACCGAAATCAACCCCAGCGCTGAAAGCCTGATCCCCAGCTCCGGTGATCACGACGACCCTTATATTCTTGTCATCCTCCACCAGCGACAGGGCGTGATCGATTTCCTGGAACATAGTCAAGTTGCAGGCATTGTGCTTGTCGGGACGGTTCATAGTTATGGTGGCCACTGGGCCTTTAACTTCAAAGAGAATCGTCTCGTAGTCCCTGTGGGACTGCTGTTGCCTCTTTGATTCTCGGCGGCGGCCTGTACCTGGCTTCTCACTCATAGCTTACACTTCTCCTGTAGGTTTCCTCGTTGGACTTCGATTATATGAATGGCCCCGATAGCTGTCAAGGCATGTGTCTGGACTTCGGGAAGCTGGAAGGGGCGGGGAAAGCGGCAGTTTTCTCCATCTCCGATGACGCCCTGAGGGCGCTGGCTAGACTTTCGGAGTACTCGGAGTTTCGGAGTATGACCTCTTGACAATCTCTCCTTGTCGCCACTGGCGGATAAAACGATGGCCACTGGCTTGCCAAATGTTGGAGTAACCTCAGCAGTAGCTTCAACGTGCTGTTGCACTAAGTGAGGGATGTCAATTGGATGAAGGCCACTCTACGTTGACTACGGTTTTGTCCGATCTATAGCTTTGCCAGATGTTTGCCAAAATCCTTAACCTTGGGCGGCTTCTTGCCCGTTCCCGGCTCAATGATATGTCCCTCTTCCCTCAGACGTCCAGCCTGTGCTTCTACACCACCGGGGAACTTTTCATTTAGACTACCGTCGCTCTTTACAACCCGCCAATAGGGCGTTATGTCCTTCCTTCCCATTCTCAGGTATTCTTCCGCTGCCTCCGCCGAGATTCGAACAAAAATACCCGTCGTGAGCGGGCAGGTTGAATGGACGTTGAAATCCCCTGCCAGGCGCTCTCTGATTTGACCCACGGTAACGAGTTGGCCAGGCGGTGCCTTTTGCATCAAAGCATCAACAAGAGCAGGCGTGGGGATAAGCATCCTCCCTGCCCCGAATCTTTTTTGCATCTTTGGCGGGGTGTCAACTACCCTGGGCTCTTGCTGTTTTTCCAGTTTTTCCCGCCAGGTTCCACGCGGTTTCCATTTGACGCTCATCTCTTCACCTCGAATACTGAGTCATGTTTTTTGGTCAAAGGGAGCACTATTGATGCTTCCTCCTGTCTATCCAGAATAGTATAACAAAGGAAGGTTTTGGGGCAAAAGGCACCTCACGCTTAACGAGGCCTGAATCTATGAAAAGCTATGATGCGTCTGGACGCATGAGACCACACCATACCGCAGGAAGGCTCTCGCAGCAAAGTCGTAGACGAATTCCCCAACGAAATGTTTACCATATTCGTCAACCCTTGTCAACTATTAATTAGGAGCAGATATTCGTGGACATTGTTCAGTCAAACTAGGTATAATAGGGGATGAGAGACAGATGTAGTTCTTGCTCCAACAAGACTAATGCTTGAAGACGGGGCTTGAACTTCTGGGAGGCGAGGTGGTGCCCAATGGACGTTTCACTAGTTGAGGCCAGGGACCTGCCAGAGGCCTGGTTTTTGTGCTTGCGCAGGACGCTTGCACAGGGGCGTGAGTATACTATCGACAGGGGCAGCAATGTCGGGCAGCGCAGAAAAGAACTCGATTTCATTGTGCTACAGGTTAGACAGCCCGGTAATCGACCTCTAGTTCCTGACGTGCCTTCAGGAGTGCCCCCTCCTTCCTCAATGGAATATGTAGAGAACTACCTGCAGTACCTGTTGACTTCCTTCAAGGCTGATAGGGAGCAGTATACTTACGGTGAGGACCTGGAACAACAGATACCGGAGTTGATTCGGATATACAAGGAGGACGGCCATAATACCAATCAAGGATTCATGGCGGTTGGCAGCAGGGAATCCATTAGACTCCCTGATCCCCCTTGCTTGAGGGGCATCGACACGAGAGTTGAGAATGGAAGACTGCACTTCATAGTGTACTTCAGATCATGGGACTTATGGGCTGGGTTGCCATCAAATCTGGCTGGGATACAGCTCCTCAAGGAGTATGTGGCAAGCGAGATCGGTGTGGAAGACGGAGAGCTTATAGCGCTGAGCAAGGGATTGCATCTGTACGACTATGCTTGGGAACTGGCTAGAACTGCGGCGAGGTTGGATGCGACTTAGCCCCATGCGCTGCCAGGGTCGAGCGTCGTCGCGGGCCGTGCCTGAGGTGGTGTGCGAGTGGGGACTTCCGGTTTGTCTGCAGGATTAACAGAAGTAGAAACTGCTAAACCCGGGAAAAATGCCAAACCAATCATCTAGTGACATAGTCAAACAGCATTCCACCTGCTCGGCTTCGAAGGCCTGGAACTTAGCACTACCTACGTAACCTCGCCATATCACCTGGGTTGATTGCGGGTCCTCAATTCCGATTATCAGCCTGTGCTTTTCAACTAGGCTGGCCATCACAGCACCAAACGCTTCGTCATCTGCATCTCTACGAATTACGAACTCGCACTTCTCGCTATTCCAGCTGGCACTGAGGGCTTCACCCTCCCACAGCGTGCCGTTTATCTTATTAGGTTCACTTATTGTTAGTTTCATCCTAAGCCTCAGTGTAGAGCTAAGGTTGTTCTGTGTTCCGTTTCTGCTGGGGTGCATCTGTCAGGTCAAAGGAGGCTACGAACTGCTGAACTGGGGAACAATGCCAAACCAATCGTCCAGTAACATAACCAAACAACATTCTATCTCGTCGGAATCGAACGAGAGGAACTCCGCCTTATCCACATAACCTCGCCATACCAGCTGGCCTGGTCCCGTGTCCTCAATTTCGACCAGCAGTTTGCGCTTTTCCTGCATGCTGGCTACAATGCCGGCGAATGCTTGAATATCCTTATCTGCACGAATCACAAACTCGCCCCTCTCGCCATCCCAACTCGCCATGAGCACCTCTGCTTCCAAAAGAGCGTCTTCCATGTTGTCGAACTGAACGATCGTTACTTTCATCGTGCACCTTTCTGTAAGGTTGTCGAGGCCGCTGTTATCTGGACATCTCACCTTGTCAGCTTTGCCTGTTTAAACCACCCCAGAACTATCGTACTGGTGAGCAAAACTATCGTACTAAAACTAAAGTACTGTGTAGGGCAATCGTAGTTCAGCCCCCTCTGCAAGTCAAGATGACATTTCCTCATGTTACTTCACTTCACCTCTGACTTTCGTGGGGAATTCTGCATAATTGCTTGGCGGGAAACATCGTTCGGGTTCCGCTTCGCTCCGCAAAACCTTGGACCCTGGCGATGCCATCACAGACATTTCTTGGGCGGCGTGTGACAGCGGCGGGGAAGGGTTTATGGGCAAGATCAGCTCATCGCGATGTTTCGCTAAGCTTTTGCGTCAGGGTCTGTGCGTTGCTCACAGCAAACCCCTCGGCGTCGTTATTGAAGTAGACATAGGCTGTCTTGACGTTCTGAGCCAACCTCGCAATCCTCTTCGCCCAATCGCCTAGCTCCTCATCAGAGTAACAGCCCCCGTACATCCAGGTGCTCCCGTGGAAGCGAACGTAGGCGAAATCGGCGGTGACTTCGAGTGGTGTGGTGAGATCGGGCATGTCGAAGATACAGAAGCCGACATTGTGGCGGCGTAGCAGGTCAAATACTTCTTGGGTATGCCAGGACTGGTGACGGAACTCAAAGACATGGCTCAAATCGCCGGGGAGCATTGTGAGGAAGGATTCCAGCAGCCAGTCATTGCGGTGTAGATTCGGCGGAAGCTGATACAGGAGGGGCCCCAGCTTTTCTTCGAGCAGCTTCGCCCTGCTCAGGAAGTTTGCCAGCGGTTCCTCGGCATTCCTCAGCTTCTTGATATGGGTGATAAACCGACTCACCTTCACGGCAAAGGCAAAGGTCTCCGGTGTGGAATCGTGCCAGCCCGCGAACGCTTTCTCCGAAGGCAAATGATAGAAGCTGTTGTTGAGCTCAACCGTGGCGAAGGTTCGGGCGTAGAACTCAAGCCAGCCAAGTTTGGGGAGTCGGTCGGGATAGAATCTCCCGCGCCAGTGGTCGTAGTGCCAGCCGCTGGTCCCTATGTGGTATTTGGCAGCCATCTTCAACCCCTGCGCTACTTCTTGCTGCCTACAAGCTCCTTAAGTATCATCATTGCCGCTTTCTTGTCAAGGGGCTGGTTGTTGTTGCCGCACTTGGGCGAGTGGATACAGCTAGGGCATCCTTCCTGGCAGGGGCACTCTGAGATCGCCTTCAGTGTCGCCTGCCACAACTCTGTAATTAACTCGAATCCCTTCTCGGCGATGCCGATTCCCCCAGGATAAGCATCATAGATGAATACCTGGGCCTTGCCGGTATCGGGGTGGAGGGGTGTGGAGACGCCGCCTATGTCATTTCGGTCGCAGAGGGCGAACAGTGGCAATAGGGCGATAGCGGCATGCTCGGCGGCGTGCAGGCCTCCGGCGAAATCGAGTCCCTCCGCTGCCAGTCTTTCCTCGACCTGCGGCGGTATCTCGAACCACAGGGCTACAGTAGGGAAGGAGTGGGGTGGTAGGTCGAGGGGCTCTTCGCCGATTACCTCTTCGGTAAATATTCGCTTCTTCTTGAAGCCAAGCACGGTGGTAGTAACCTCCACTTCGCCTAGATGCACCATTATGTTGCCTATGGCTTTCTCAAGACTTGCCCCAAGTATACTTATGTCGGTTATGTCCTTGGCCTGGGTATAGTAAGGGGCATCGGTAGGCACAGCGCAGGCGGTGCGCGTCTTCAAGTCAAGCTCGGTGACCAAATAGGATTCTCCCTGATGGAGATAAACGGCGCCGGGGTGAATCTGGAAGAAGGCGTTGGCCTCCTCAACCGTCTCCAGGAGGCGGCCGCTGGTGACATCCACAAGCTGATAGTTCTGGGAGGAGGTGGAGCGGATGTTGATGTCCTGGGCGGGATAGACTACCCTTGGCGAAGGATGCCAGCGGCCGCGCTGCTTGCGCAGCAAACCCTCTCCTTCGAGTTCAGCTTCTGCCTGGCTGCAGCCATCCCCGAATAGCTCCTCCTCGCTATCACTCAGGGGTAACTCCCACGCGGCGCAGATGAGGTGTGGCTTCAGGATGCGGAGGTTGTCCGGGTCGATCAGGGCATTCTCGTGGCTCTTGCCGAAGAAGAAGTCGGGGTGGCGCATGAGATACTGGTCGAGGGGGTTGTTCAGGCCGATGAGAAAACTCAAAGAGTTCTCCTTGCTACGCCCGCTTCTTCCTGCCTGTTGCCAGGTGCTGGAGATGCTGCCTGGGTAGCCGATGAGCACGGTGGCGTCCAGATCGCCGATATCCACCCCCAGCTCCAATGCCGTGGTAGCCACCGCAGCCAGCAAATGGCCCTCAAATAGCTCGCGCTCGATCTGGCGCCGATCCTCGGCGAGGTAACCGGCGCGGTAGGGCTTGACCATCTTTGCCAGTTCCGGCTCCCTTTGGCTGAGCTGATCCTGCACATAGAGGTAGACAAGCTCGGTAAGCCGGCGGCTTCGGGCAAAGGCGAGGCTGCGAATTCCTTGCTGCACAAGCTCGGTCAATATAAGGGTAGCTTCGCTGTTGGCGCTACGGCGAGCAGACTTCACCTCGTCGAGGAGCGGGGGGTTCCAGAATACGAAGTCCTTCCCGCCATGAGGAGAGCCGTCCACGGCGATAACCTCGCAGGGGAGCCCAATCAACCTCTCGACATGCTCCTTAGGGTTGGCGATAGTGGCAGTGCAGCAGATGAATTGAGGGCTCGCGCCGTAGTGAGCGCAAAGTCGCTTGAGGCGGCGGAGCACGTTGGCCACATGTGAGCCGAAGACGCCCCGGTAGATGTGGGCCTCGTCGATCACGATGTACTTCAGCCGAGAGAGCAGCCCGGACCATGAGCGGTGGTTGGGCAGGATGCCGAGGTGCACCATGTCGGGGTTTGACAGCACGATCTCAGCCGATCTCTTTATCTCGGTGCGCTCCCACTGCGGGGTGTCGCCATCGAAGGTGGAGTAGTTCAGCTTGATCTGCTGTGGGGCGGTCAACTCCTTTAGACTTCGCAGTTGATCCTGAGCCAGGGCTTTAGTCGGGAATAGATAGAGAGCGTGACTGCCTTTATGAGTCAAGAGGGTGTCGAGGACGGGGATATTGTAGCAAAGGGTCTTGCCGCTGGCTGCCGGGGTAACCACCACAACATTCCTGCCTGCGCGCACAGCGTTAACAGCCGAAGCTTGGTGGCTGTAGAGCGGGAGCAGGCTGTTTGCCTCGAGTGAGGCATGAAGCGTGGGATGCAGAGGCTCCTCCAACTCCCCGTAGCTTGCCTCTCTGGGCGGGATGTGCTCGATGTGAACAATTTGGTCCTTGTAGGTGGGGAGGCTCCTTAGATGGGGGAGAAAGGTCGAGGTATTCATCGCTTCCCCTGGACCTTTACGGGGCGTGCAGGATCTCGATCTGGTAATCCAAGACCTCGGCATCGCTCCTGATGCTCTCGATAAAGTCCATCACGCGGGACAAGACCTCGTTTGCGTGCCGGCCATCGTTGCTGACGCAGCTAACCCCCAATGTAGCCAACTGCCATAGGTCCTGGTCTTCAACCTCAGCGATGGAGACATTGAATTTATTGCTCACCTGTGAGGTGATTGATTTCAATATCCTTCTTTTGCCTTTAAGGGAATGGTTTTCAGGGAGGCGAAGCCTCACCCTCAGAACACCGACGTTCATGGCAACAACACGAAGGAAACCCAGAGATATCTGCCTTTGCAGTCCCAGTTAATCATACTATAGGGCGGATGTCAAACAAGGAGTCGCAGCCCTAGCGAGAGAACGATTAGTTAGAAGGTCGAGGCGCTTTGCCCTATTCGAGGGCAAAGCGCCTCGACCGGTTCCATTCTTATCCTAGCCTCTTACTCCGGACGTTGACTTCTCATCTTGTCGAAGCACTCATCGCAGTAGACCGGGCGTCCACTCCGCGGCTGAAAGGGCACTTCACACTCTGTACCGCAGGCATCGCAGGTCACGCGGGTTCTCTCACGTGGCCCTCTGGAATAGCCATAGCGGCTTTGCCGTCGAGTTGCCCGACAATCTGGACAGCGGCCAGGCTCGTTCTGTAGACCGCGCGATTGGTAGAACTCTTGCTCTCCAGCAGTGAACACGAACTCTGCACCGCAGTCTCGGCATACCAAAGTCTTGTCCTCAAGCGCCATCGCTAGACCTCCTTTCGGATTGATTAGCCAGCCCTCGTCTTTGATGCAGTTTGCGGCCCAAGACCTTCTTTGAGACTCCGGTGCTCCAAGGGGGAAGCTATTGTTACACTATCCCTGCTGTGGCTACGGTGTCGGGTTCCCGGGGGCATCAAATTGAAAACATCATGTAACGAGGTCCATGCTCCATATTAAAGGTAAACTATCAACGCCAAAATTGCAACCAACGCCTTCTATCCCAGACGGGCAAGCCTCTCCTCCAACCTGATTAGTTTATTCCTGCGATCATCTAGCTTTCGCCGTTCCTTCTCTATGACCGAGGCTGGTGCCTTGTCGACGAAGGCTTGATTTGCCAGCAGTCTCTCTATGCGAGCTATATCTGATTTGCTGGCCTCGATCTCCTTCAGCAGCCGACTCCTCTCCGCATCCAGGTCGATCATCCCCTCCAGTGGCAAGATCACCTGAGCGTCCTTTAGTACAAGTACTTTTGCATTGCCGAACGCTCCGCCACTAGGCATTGCGCCAGGCGATACTATCTGCGGCCGTACTTTGGCCAAAGCACTGATAATTGGGGCGTACGCTTCAGCTGTAGCTTTGGCTACGTCAGTGACGATAGTAACATCAATGGACTTGCTGGGGGGGACTTTGCTCTCCATGCGGGCATTGCGGATGGAGCGCACGATCTCGATCACTGATTCCATCTCTCGTTCTGCCTCAGCGTCGAAGGCGCTGGTGTCAGCAGCAGGGTAAGGGGCTATCATAATCGAGTCCGGCTTTCCCTCTGGCTGGTGCTCTCTTATCCTTTGCCATATCTCCTCTGTGATGAAGGGCATGAAAGGATGGAGGAGACGCACCGCTGTCTCAAGCACATGAACTAAGACTGGGAGCGGAGAGGGGGCTTCCTCCTTATGTCGAAGCCTTATCTTCGCGATCTCGATATACCAGTCGCAGTATTCTGTCCACAAGAATTCGTAGATGCGGCGGAGCGCCTCGCCGAACTGGAACTCCTCGAGGAGTTCAGTCACCTCGGCTATGAGACGATTGAGTCGGCTCAGAATCCAGCGATCCTCTGCGGTGGTTATACCAAGAGGGGTCTTAGTCTCCACACCGTCGAGGTTGCTGATTACGAATCTGGCAGCATTCCAGAGCTTGTTGGTGAAATTACGGCTGCCCTCAAGTTTGCGTGATCCCAGCATCATATCGTTGCCCGGTGAGGTCCCTGTGGACAGTGCGAAGCGCAGGGCATCGGTGCCATACTGCTCGATGGACTGGATGGGGTCAATTACATTACCTCGGGACTTACTCATCTTCGTGCGCGTTTCATCCCGTATCAGCCCGTGAAGGTAGACCTTATGGAATGGCACCTCGCCGGTGTTCTCCAAACCCATCATGATCATCCTCGCCACCCAGAAGAAGAGGATGTCGTAGCCAGTTTCCATCACTGTAGTCGGATAGAAGTATTTAAGGTCCTCGGTCTCCTCAGGCCAACCTAAGGTGGAATGGGGCCAAAGCGCGGAGCTAAACCAGGTGTCGAGAACGTCGGGGTCTTGAAGCAAATCTCTCCCGCCACACCGGGGACATTGTTGAGGAGTATCCACATCTACTACGGGGTCTGCTGACAAATCGATTATGACCCAGTCTATATTATTCACAATTTGCTCGTGAGGTATTTCTAATTCAGGTATTCCTTGGCCTTCTCTAAGAAACTTGTAGGTATACATAGCAGTAGTCATATCTTTTTCTTGAATGAATTCTTCTCTGAGTCGTATATATATGTTTTCCCCGTCACATTGGCCGCAGTACCAGGCGGGGATCCTGTGCCCCCACCAGAGCTGGCGACTGATGCACCAGTCGCGGATATTCTCCATCCAGTTTACATAAACCTTAGTGAAGCGTTCGGGGATGATTTCGATGCGGCGCTTGACTACAGCGTCGATGGCTGGTTTGGCCAGTGGAGCCGTCTTGACAAACCACTGCTTCGAGAGCGAGGGTTCGACCATTGTCTGGCAGCGCTGGCAGTGTCCCACAGAGTGCATGTAGGGTTCGATTCTCACCATCAGCCCCTCGTTCTCCAGATCGGCAAGCAAGGCCTGACGGCAGGCGAATCGGTCGAGTCCGGAATAAGGGCCTGCATTTTCGTTCATGGTAGCGTCCAGGTTCATTATGTTAATTGAAGGCAAGCCCTGCCGCTGGGCAACCTCGAAGTCTACAGGGTCGTGAGCCGGCGTGATCTTCACAGCTCCGGTACCGAAAGAGGGATCGACAGCATCATCGGCGATTATCGGGATCTTCCTCTCCACAGCGGGCAGAATTGCTTTTTTGCCCAGGAGCCTTCTGTAGCGCTCATCACCGGGGTTGACCGCGACCGCAGTGTCGCCGAGAATGGTCTCCGGACGTGTAGTGGCTACTGTGATGAACTGCTGGGTTCCCTCCTCCAAGGGATACTGCACGTAGTAAAGGTGGCCCGATATTTCCTTATGCTCCACCTCGAGGTCGGAGAGGGCAGTAGCGCAACGGGGGCACCAGTTGATGATGCGCTCCCCCCGATAGATTAAGCCCTTTTCGTAAAGGTGGACGAAAGTAGTGTGCACCGCCCGGCTCGGTCCCGGGTCCATGGTGAAGCGTTCGCGAGTGAAATCACAGGAGGCGCCGATTCTCTTGTGTTGTTCAGCTATGATTCCCCTGTACTTATTCATCCACTCCCACATCTGCTCCAGGAACTTCTCGCGTCCCAGGTCGTGACGTGACAGCCCCTCCTTGGCGAGGAACTGCTCAACCACGTTTTGGCCGGCGATCCCGGCGTGATCACTCCCTGGCAGCCATAGAGTGGGATCGCCTTTCATCCGGTGCCAGCGAATCATTGTGTCCTCGATGATCGCGGTGAATGCTGTGCCCAGGTGAAGCTCGCCGGTGACGTTGGGCGGCGGCATGATGATGGCAAACGGCTTTCGTTGGTGATCGATCTCAGGGGTAAAGTAGCCTCGCTCCAGCCAGAACTGATACCACTTGACCTCGACGGGTTTGGGGTCGTAGCTCTTAGGGATGTCGCTTTGTCCCAGTGCTGTCATAGGTAGAGTTACCTCGAATTGCAAATATCGCTAACCATTTTACAGTGCCCTGGCTATTGCGTCAAAGGGGAAGGCTTCGCTTAAAGACCTCATTTGTGCCACTATGGAGGTAGAGGGCCACGAACAAGCGTTCGTGGCCCTCTACTCTTCAGCTACTGCTTAGCTAAACAGTTACTGTCCTGCCCAAACTAAACCCTATGCCCGCTAAGTCTGAATATCCGGTTTTGAGTCGGTATCTGAGTCCACCGATGAGATATCTTCTTCCGCCTTGGTTTCCTCCGTCGTGGCTTCCGTGCTATCTTCTATGGCTGTTTGTGACTCATCCTGCTCTACAGGTTCCAGTTCACCTTCTGGCAGAGGCAGCTCGGGTTTTGAGTCGGCATCTGAGTCAACCGATGAGATGTCTTCTTCCGCCTTGGTTTCCTCTAGCGTGGCTTCCACGCTACCTTCTATGGCTGTTTCCAGTTCAGCAAGAGCCGCGGCCTCCAATTTGCCTTCCAACAGAGGCAACTCCCGCTCTCTTTCGGCAGCCTTTGAGATTTCGCTACGGGCGGGGATGAGCTTGCCGATGATAACGTTCTCCTTGAGCCCTGTTAGCTTATCGGTGCTTCCCATGACCGCAGCCTCGGTGAGCACTCTGGTTGTCTCTTGGAAGGAGGCCTTTGCCAAGAAACTGTCAGTGTTCAGCGACGCCCTTGTGATACCCAGCAGCACAGGCTGCGCGGTCGCTGGCTCGCCCCCTTCAGCCAGCACCTTGGCATTGATATCCTCGTACGCCAGGCTGTCTACAAGCTCACCTGGCAAGAGCCCGCTATCCCCGGGGGAATCGACCTTGACCTTGCGCAGCATCTGACGGACTATGATCTCGATGTGCTTATCGTTAATACTCACACCTTGGGCACGATAGACCTTCTGTACTTCGTCCACCAGGTATCGTTGTATTGTTTCGCGGCCCATTATGCGAAGGATGTCTTGAGGATGAACCAGACCTTCGGTGAGTTGCTCCCCAGCCTCGACCCTGGCGCCGTTTTGCACCAGAATCGGGGTCATCGGAGACACTAGGTACTCGCGCTCTTCTCTTTCCTCGTATAGTATCGCCAGTTTCTTGCCTTTAATCTCCACCTTGCCTCCTACCGGGGAAACAAGTGGAGGCGCTACATCGGTCGCCGTTTTCTCCTTGGCAACGCTTGGCTGTGCCAGCACAGTTGCAGCGTCAACCTGCTGGTGGTTTTCCACCAACACCTGGTAGCCCTTGGGTATAGAATACTCGTCGCGGTAGACCTCGGAACTAACAACCTTGATCTTCCTTCCCTCTTCGGTGCGGCTTATCTCAACCACACCCTCGATCTCCGAGATAACAGCTTGCCCTTTGGGCGCTCTCGCTTCAAATAGCTCCTCTACGCGGGGCAAGCCACTGGTGATGTCCAGCCCAGCAACCCCCCCGGTGTGGAAGGTGCGCATGGTGAGCTGGGTTCCTGGCTCGCCTATGCTTTGGGCGGCGATAATCCCCACCGCTTCCCCCGTAGGAACCATCTGGCCTCGAGCAAGGCTTCTTCCATAACACTGCTGGCAGATACCACGTCGCGACTGGCAGCTGAGGGGAGACCTCACCTGAACTCTGGTAATCCCCGCTTTGGTGATCCCCTCTGCTTTCTCCTCGTCGATCTCCTCGTTCCGGTCTACGAGGATTTCGCCACTTGCAGGATTGACAATCGGGCTGGAAGCAATCCGGCCCAGGACGCGCTCAGCAAGCGGCGCCAGCATGCTCTTTTCCGGTGGCTCAGAGGCCCAGATGCCGGCTATTGTTCCGCAATCCTCCTCGTTGACAATCACCTCCTGGGACACATCAATGAGCCTTCTGGTAAGGTAGCCGCTGTCAGATGTCCTTAGTGCTGTGTCAGCCAGCCCCTTGCGAGCGCCGTGGGTGGAGATGAAGTACTCTAATACCGCAAGTCCCTCTCGGAAACTGGCCTTAATGGGCAGGTCGATAATTCTGCCCGAGGGATCGGTCATCAAGCCCCGCATCCCAGCCATCTGCCTAATCTGGGAGATATTTCCCTTGGCTCCGGAGGATGCCATCATATATATCGAGCTATACCTGTCCATGGATTGTTCCAGGACGGCCTGAAGTTCATCGGTTGCGCGTGTCCAGACCCTCACCGCGCTGTTGTAGCGCTCATCTTCAGTGATCAACCCCCGCTGGAACTGGTTCTCGATGTCAGCGATCTTTCCCTCGGCTTTCTCCAAGATCTTCGTCTTTTCCTCGGGCACCTCTATGTCATTGATAGCGATAGTGATGCCCGACTTAGTGACGTAATGGAACCCAAGCTGTTTGATGTTGTCCACCATGGTAGCGGTGCTCTCGTTCCCCAGGAGCCGGTAGCATTCAGCAACGATCTCCTTCAACGCCTTCTTATCCATGACCTGGTTGCGGAAGCCGAGTTCATCGGGCAGAACCTCGCTGAAAATGATACGACCAACACTGGTCTTTAGTCGCTGTGTCCCATCGACTGGCCTCCTGACCTCGATCTCAGCTCCAATGTCGACGATGCCCAGCTCATGGGCGAGCTTGGCCTCATCGAAGCTGCTGAAGACCATCTTCTCACCCTTCGTGCCGGGCCTGATCATGGTCAGGTAGTAGCAGCCAAGAACGATGTCCAGTGTTGGTGCCACCACAGGCTCTCCGGAACTTGGTAACAGCATATTGTAGGTGCTGAGCATCACCTTATTTGCCTCTGCCATCGCTGCTCGCGATAGCGGCACATGAACCGCCATCTGATCGCCATCGAAGTCAGCGTTGAAAGCGACGCACACCAGGGGATGGATTTGGATAGCACTGCCGTCGATGAGTACTGGCTGGAATGCCTGAATACCCAGCCTATGTAGCGTTGGCGCCCGATTTAGGAACACAGGGCGCTCCTTAACTACCTCTTCAAGGATATCCCAAACCTCAGGTTTGCCGCGCTCCACGATTCGCTTGGCGCTCCTGATGTTGAGGGCTAGCCCCCGGCCAACCAGACGACGCATGATGAATGGCTTGAATAGCTCCAGCGCCATCCTCTTGGGCAGACCGCACTGGTGGAGCTTCAGCTCAGGACCAGCCACGATCACTGACCTCCCGCTGTAATCCACGCGTTTGCCGAGGAGATTCTGCCTGAATCTTCCCTGCTTGCCCCGAAGCATGTCTGACAGCGACTTCAGCTTATGGTTGTTTCCAGTGACCACAGCCCTGCCCCGACGTCCATTATCAATCAGGGAATCGACCGCTTCCTGAAGCATACGTTTCTCGTTACGAATGATGATCTCCGGGGCGCCGATCTCCAGCAGCCGCCGCAGGCGGTTATTGCGATTGATCACCCTGCGGTAGAGGTCATTAAGGTCGCTGGTGGCAAATCTACCGCCATCGAGTTGAACCATGGGGCGTAACTCCGGGGGCAAGACGGGGAGCACGGAAATGATCATCCATTCCGGCTTGTTCCCGCTTTTGCGGAAGCCCTCGACAACTCTCAGCCTTTTGATCGCCTTCTTGCGTCGCTGCCCTGAAGTCAAGGTAGCCTCTTGGTAAAGCTCTTGGCGCATCTGTTCGAGGTCGAGATGGCTCAGGATTTTGGACATGGCTTCAGCCCCCATACCAGCGCTGAAAACATCCTCCCATTTCTGTCTTAGCTCGCGATATTTGCCTGCGCTCAGCAGACTTTGCGGCACGAGCCCCTCAAGCTCCTCGATCCTTGCTTTGAACTCGTTTTCGAGTTGCTTTTTCTCCTCAACGAATTGCTGCTGCAGCTGGTTTATATCCTGCAGACCCTTCCCCTTGTCTTTCTTTGCCTTCTCTCCTGATTTCAACTCCTCGATTTTCTCCGCCAGCAGTTTCCCCCGCTCCGCCAGCTCTAGGGACGCATCATCGCGAAGCTGCTTTATCGCCTGCCTCTTCTTCTCCTCATCGACCCAGGTAATGATGAATTTTGCGAAGTAGATCACTTGCTCCAGATTGCGGGGAGAGATATCGAGAAGCAGCCCCATGCGGCTAGGCGTTCCCTTTACAAACCAGATGTGACTAACCGGAGCTGACAGATTGATGTGCGCCATACGCTCTCTTCTAACCTTGGACCGAGCCACCTCGACCCCGCACTTATCGCAGACGATCCCTTTGTAGCGCACCTTCTTGTACTTGCCGCAGTAACACTCGAAGTCCTTGGTGGGGCCGAAGATCTTCTCGCAGAAAAGCCCGTCCTTCTCCGGCTTCAGGGTACGATAATTAAGGGTTTCAGGCTTGGTAACCTCACCATAGGACCATCCCCTGATCTGCTCTGGCGAGGCTAGCGAGATACGAACAGTAGTAAAGTCGTTTACCTCGAGCATTACTCACGCTCCTCGAATCCAGCCAGATTTATCCCCAGCCTGGGAGCTTCTGCTGCAGATTCCATCATGTATGTCACCCTTTCCTCGTCCTCGTTAAGCACCTCGATAGCCAATCCTAGGCTTTGCAACTCCTTGACCAACACCTTGAAAGATTCTGGCACCCCTGCTTCCAATATATCCTCGCCGTTGACTATAGCCTCATAGGTTTTGACTCTCCCCACCACGTCGTCGGATTTGACGGTGAGCATCTCCTGAAGGTTGTGGGCTGCCCCATAGGCTTCCAGTGCCCATACTTCCATCTCACCGAACCGTTGCCCGCCGAATTGTGCTTTGCCACCCAGCGGCTGCTGCGTTATCAATGAATAGGGGCCTGTGGACCGGGCGTGGATCTTGTCCTCAACCAGGTGGATCAGCTTCATTATGTAGATGTAGCCCACGGTCACTGGCTGGTCGAGGGACTCGCCAGTGCGTCCATCGTAGAGCACTGTTTTGCCGAAGATAGGAGGTGACAGTCCTTTCTCCCGGCAGAGGTCTTCCACAACCTTATTTACCTCTTCGGCGCTCAGGGGTGAGGCATCTATGCCTACTTCCTCTTCCAGCCACAGTCTAAGGCAGACCTGCCTTGCTTCGCCTATGCCCTCCTCAGTGAATACCTTCTCACCATCGTATCCGCGCTCGCTAAGCCAGGACTTGGCCTTCTCCAACTGGATGGTATCCTCCTCATTGTGACCCCAGACGACTGCTCCGGCCTTGCGCGCTATCCATGCCCTCGCTAACTCATCTTCGAGTGAGGCATCATCAGCGCCGTCGAAAACCGGGGACAGTGCCTTAAAGCCCAGGGTTTTTGCTGCCCAGCCCAGGTGGGTCTCCTGAAGCTGCCCGATATTCATCCGAGAGGGAACACCTAGGGGGCTGAGCATTATTTCCACCGGTCGGCCATCAGGTAAGAAGGGCATATCCTCCGCCGGCAGAATACGGGCAATCACCCCTTTATTGCCGTGACGCCCAGCCATCTTGTCTCCCTCGCATACCTTTCGCATTTGGGCTACAAACACCCGCACCATCTGGTTGACTCCTGGGGGAAGATCGTGGTCATCATCACGTGTGAGAACACTGACATCGATTACCTTGCCATATTCACCGTGCGGCACCCTGAGGGAGGTATCCTTGACCTCACGAGCCTTTTCCCCGAAGATAGCTCGCAGGAGCTTCTCCTCCGCCGTGAGCCCTCTTTCGCCTTTGGGGGTGATCTTCCCTACCAGGATGTCGCCGGAACCGACTTCGGCACCGACTCGGATAATCCCAAACTCATCGAGATGGCGCAGGCTTTCCTCGCCTATATTGGGTATGTCCCTTGTTATCTCCTCGGGCCCCAATTTGGTATCCCTGGACTCAATCTCGTATTTTTCAATGTGAATTGAGGTGAACCTGTCCTCTTTGAGCAGGCTCTCAGAGATGACGATAGCATCCTCAAAGTTGTATCCTTCCCAGCTCAGGAAGGCGCAGAGGATGTTTTGTCCCAGGGCGAGCTCGCCCCCTTCTGTGGACGAGCCGTCCGCCAGAACCTCACCCCGCCTGACCCGGTCCCCTTTGCTCACCACTGGCCTTTGGTTGATGCAGGTCCCCTGATTTGAGCGGGCAAACTTGGTCAGGGGGAAAGACTGCTCACTGCCCTTGTCATACCTGACCACGATCTCGTTAGATGAGACCGATGTTACCTCGCCGTCGCTGGGGACGAAAAGCACCTGGCCGCTGTCGCGAGCAGCCTCTCTCTCCATCCCGGTGGCGATCAGGGGGGACTGGGGCAGGATCAGGGGAACCGCCTGCCGTTGCATGTTGGAGCCCATAAGGGCTCGGTTAGCGTCGTCGTGCTCCAGAAAGGGTATCAGCGAGGTGGTTACACTGACGATCTGCCTCGGCGATACGTCCATGAAGTTGACCTTATTTGGAGACTCCAGCACGAACTTCTTGCCATGCCTGACCTCGACTCTACTTTCGATAAACTCGCTATTCTCGTCGAGGAGGCTGTTGGCTTGAGCAATGATGTAATTCTCCTCCTCATCGGCAGAGAGGTAAGTGATCTCCTGTGAGACGAAGGGCTTGATCTTGATGGGTCGCCGTCCTAGTCTCGAAAGCCTGCGGGCTATATCTGCAGTGATCACAGACCCCGCCTCTGCCACAACTGCACCCGCAACAGTAGTCACCTCCTCGGGAACCGTTTTGCCCACGAGGTCATGTGAGTTGTTGCTGAGTTCCCCTATTACCCTTCGGTAGGGGGTCTCGATGAAACCGTATTCATTGACTCGGGCATAGGTGGCCAGAGAGCCGATGAGGCCGATGTTCGGTCCCTCGGGGGTTTCAATGGGGCAGATCCTGCCGTAGTGGGAGAGGTGGACGTCGCGGACATCAAAGCCAGCCCTCTCCCGGGAAAGCCCTCCGGGGCCTAGTGCTGAAAGTCGGCGCTTATGGGTTAGCTCAGCTAGAGGGTTAGTCTGGTCCATGAATTGAGAAAGCTGGGAGCTGCCAAAGAACTCTCTAATAGCGGCAACCACGGGGCGACTGTTGACCAGAGTGCTGGGTGTTGCAGTGTCTGGTGGGAGCAGACTCATGCGCTCCTTTACCACCCGCTCCATGCGAAGTAGCCCAACGCGGATCTGATTCTGCAGCAGTTCCCCCACCGCCCGCACCCGACGGTTGCCCAGGTGGTCGATATCATCGGGTTCATCCTCCCCGTTGTTGAGCCTTATTATCTGGCGCAGAATCGCCACCATGTCTTCCCTACCTAGGACCTTTTGGGTGGATGGGTGATCGAGGCCCAGCCGTTTGCTGAGCTTATAGCGCCCCACTCTGCCCAGATCGTAGCGCCGCGGGTTGAAGAAAAGCGCATTTATCAGCGAACGGGCATTATCCAGTGTGGGAGGATCCCCTGGCCTAAGCCGCTTGTACAGGTCGATTAGCGCCTCCTCCTCGTTGCTGACCGTTGGATCGCGTCCGATCGTGCTTATGATGTAGTGGTGATCAGGGTTAGTGTCCACGTCCTCGAAGAGAGCCATCAACTCTTCGTCTGTGCCATAGCTGTGTTCGGCGTCGCTGATGGCACGAATAAGGGTGGTGACGGGGATCTTTCGTTTTCGGTCAACCTTCACTGTGATCAGGTCGTGGTTGCTGGTCTCGAACTCCAGCCATGCGCCACGGTTGGGTATTAGTTTGGCATAGCACAGATTTCGCCCGGTGGCCGGATCCTTGTCGAGGGTGAAGTAGACTCCTGGGGAGCGAACGAGCTGGCTCACCACCACCCGCTCGGCCCCGTTGACAACAAAGGTGCCCTTGGCGGTCATCAGGGGGAAATCTCCCATGAATATGTCCTGCTCTTTGATCTCCCCGGTCTCCTTGATCAATAGCTGTGCCTTCACCTTTAGCGGCACAGCGTAGGTGACATCGCGATCGTAGCACTCCTGCTCTGAGTACTTGGCGGCAGCCCACATATGTTGCCAGAAGGAGTCCTCATCCTCAAATTCCGGCATCTCGGCACTCCAACCGAAGCCGTAGCTTGGGAAACGGAGCTCATAACGGTTGCCGGTGAAGTCCTTAATTGGCGAGACCTCATCGAACAGTTCCTTGAGTCCCCCGCGGAGGGAGGGATCGCAGACCCAGCGATAGGACTCCTGCTGAATCTGGATGAGGTTGGGTGTTTCCAGGAGATGGGGTATTCTGCCGTAGGACTTCCTCATCCCCAAATTACGGGACTTGGCCAAGGTCATGGTTTGATACCCCTCCTCGATACCTCTCAGAAAGGGAAGTTAAAACAAGAGAGAGACGCAATTAGTCATGGAGTTAGTAACATCGGAGATAAAGCTGGGAATAAGAGAAGGACTCATCTAACAAACGTATATGTTACCACCCATTCGGCCATTTGTCAATAGGGATGAGCGCCTAGCGATGTGCGAAACTCTCTGTGAAGCCAAATAGCATAGCGTTTCGTAGCTAAAGGAATTCTCCTGAGAATCGTTTACCCCAAGCTGATGCATCTGTATAGACTAAGAATGGTTGAATCATCAAGCGAAGTGAAATACTTCAGTTGCGAGAGAGCGGGCTATCCTATCGGCAGATTGCTTCGAGGGTAGGTCTTTCTCGGCAGCGGGCGTGGAAGATTGTCAACCCCAGAAGGAGAAGGAGCCATTTGTTAGCCAGCAGATGAAGTCAATAGCCAGGCAAAGGGAGCGATTATGACAAGGAACGCCAAAACTCCAGCTACCATTCCGAAGATAGAGGCAATGAGTATGGCAACGAACGCAAAAATTGCACCTACGCTTCCGATTACTATTGCCATTGGTAGCTCCTTTCGGCAGCTCACTCGCGCTGGGACCGCTGCTTCTCCTGGTCTTGACTAAGTGCTGATACTGTACGAAAAACATCGGCCATTGTCAATCTCCTCATTATCCGCAGTTCTTAGATTGGGTGATAGAGCTAGTCCAGCTTGGGGTAAACGATTTTGACAAATTAGAGGCAGCTATATAGAACCAGCTTTCATTGCGCTATCAGTTCCTTCGCTCGTTGCAGCACCTTTCCAGTAGCAACTATCACTGGCTCAAAGTCTGGACTTGCCTGCACTGGCTTTACCCCAGAGCGTAGGTCGTCCAAAATCGGCCTGAAGTCTGCTATGACTCTACCCAGAGCCTGTATTGTTTCGTTGACGGCCTCCGACAGTTCTCTGTCGAAAGTCTCGGCGAGACTACCCAAGTCCCCTCCTCTAGCCACAGCAATGGTACACCTTTCCATCTGGTCAAATAGCGACTTGATTTCAATGCCTGCTAGGGTGGCATCCCTTACCAAGGCTTCCTTCTCCAGCAGAGGCGGGATAAGTGAAGGTTCAATGTCGCCATGGCGATGGTGCAAGTTCTGGACTTCGACAGCCCAATCTGCTATCTGTCTAACAAAGCCATCTCTCTTGTCACGACTGCGATTAGATTCTGCTCGTCGTATCGTCTTGAATGCAACTACTGCTAGGCTGATAGTCCCGCCAGCAACAAAGAACTGTGTCGCAATTATGCCCATTTCGCCGCCAGTCATGGTGGCCTTATAACATAGTGGGAGAGCGGTCTGGAATTGGCGTATCAACCGAAACAGAGGAGAACCCCCACAAAGGGCGTTGAAATGAACACCCGTTTGGGCTAACGGCGCAGGGCGCGCAGCGCCATCAGCAGACCGGCGATGCTCTTGGCGTCGCACACCTCGCCTGAGGCGATAAGCTCGGGGACCTTGGTCAAGGGTACGCGCACCAACTCGATGCTCTCGTCGTCATCCCCATCACGCCTGGCCTGTCTGAGCTCTGTGGCGAGATAGAGGTGCATCTCCTCGGTACAGAAACCGGGGCTGGTGTAGAAGGAACCCGACTTCTCCCATCGCTCGGCGGAGAAGCCTGTCTCCTCTTCGAGCTCCCTGCGGGCACACTGAAGCGTGTCCTCGCCGGGTTCCATGTTGCCAGCAGGTATCTCCAGCAGCGCCTTCTCCACAGGTTTACGATACTGCCGAACGAGAAGGACGTTGTCCTCAGAGTCGATAGCGACGATGGCGCTGCAGGCACCATGCTCTACGATCTCCCGCTTCGTCGTCCTGCCCGAGGGCAGCTCCACTGTATCAACCCTCAGGCCAACCTGTCTTCCCTGGTAAATCCGCTCAGTATGCAGGGTTCGTTCCTGGCTCACTTTCATCACTCAACGGCCTCGGCGGCCCAAGATGCAAGAGCAGCGGCACCTCATCACAATCGGGAAACTTGGGACATCTATAGCACTCCCCCCAGATCTTACGGGGAAGTTGTGACTTGTCAATGAGGGCGAAGCCGCACTTCTGGAAAAAGGCTGGCTTGTAGGTCAAACAGAACACAGTGGAGATACCCAGTTCCCTGGCCTCTTCGATACACCTCTTGACCAACGTTGTACCGATACCCTGCCCTTTACTACCCTCAGCGACGACCAAGGACTTAATCTCAGCCAGATCGGACCAGCTCACATGAAGCGCCACACAGGCGGCTAGCTTGTCGCCATCTCTGACCACAAAATAGTCCCTGATATTTTCGTAAATCTCGCTCAGGGCGCGAGGAAGCATCTCACCCTCACCGGCGAATTTGTTGATAAGCTTATGCATCTGGGTAGCATCAGCTATTTTGGCTTCTTCCACTTTCATCTCCGTCTACTCCCTCTTTGCCAGCCTCTGCATCAACGTTTCGTAAAAAGATGTGGGCTGATCAGACCTCAGCAACCTGGTGACGTGAGGACTGCGTCTAACTTCCACAACAGATCCGTCGCTTAGCGGCACCTCAATCTGGCCATCAATGCTGAGCGTTGCTCCATGAGTGGTGCTCACCTCCAGCTTCACCTTTGTGTCAGAAGGTAAGACCAGAGCAGTGCTCAAGCTGAGATGAGCTGCTATTGGCAGCAGCAGGATCTCCCTGGCGAGAGGATGGAGTATAGGACCGCCTGCCGCCAGGGAATAGCCAGTGCTGCCGGTTGCTGTGGCTAAGATCACACCATCGCATTTATAGGTTGTCAACAGTTCTCCATCGAGGGTCGCCGTGACGCGGATCAAACGGCATCTCTCCCCGCGACCGACAACCACATCGTTTAGCGCGTGAAACGGAGGGGTATCCGCTGAGATGAGCTCCGCCTGAAGCATCGTCCTCTCCTCGACCCGGCCCTCATCTTTGACAAAAGCGGGCACCCGGCTCAAGGCATCCTCGGCACGCAGCTCGGTCATAAAGCCAACACGTCCCAAGTTTATGCCCAGAATAGGAATCGACCGGGGGTTAGCTATGCGCGCTGCCCTGAGAATAGTGCCATCGCCGCCCAGGCAGATTATGAGTTCAGTCTCCTCTGCCTGTTCTTTGGCCCTGTCCTCTTCCCAGGATGAGCAAATCCAAACCGCAGCGTCCAGATCGCCCACGACCTTTGCTAGCTGTTGGGCCAGGTCCTGAGCAGCCTGGATCTTGGGCTGGAACAGGATGCCAACCTTTTTGTTCAAGTCCAACCTTCTACCCGTAGTCTTGAGACAGGCTCCTATGGTTTCCCTAGCAGGACAAAAAACTCCCTGTTGCCCTCAGCGCCCAGGATCGGCGACGCGACCAGGCCCTCTAGCCTGAAGCCGTGGTCGATGGCCCAGCAGATAAAGCGACCCAGGACGGTAGCGTGTACCAGGGGGTCTTTGACCAGACCTCCTTTGCTTACCTGCCGCCGCCCCGCCTCAAACTGGGGTTTAACCAGCACAATCAATCGCCCCCCACCCTTCACTGCATCGGCCACTGTGGGCACTACCTTCTCCAGGGAGATAAATGATATGTCAACTGTAGCCAGGTCAACCGGCTCAGGCAGGGCGAACGGGTAGCGAGCGTTGACCCGCTCCATCACCACCACCCTGGGATCTTGCCTCAGCCGGTAGTCAAGCTGCCCGTAACCAACGTCGATGGCATATACCTTGCTCGCTCCGCGCTTCAGTAGGCAATCGGTAAAGCCACCGGTGGAAGCCCCGACATCGACCACCACCAGGGATGTAACATCCACCTGGAACTCGTCAAGCGCCCCCTCCAGCTTGAGGCCACCTCTACCTACAAATGGAGGGCTCTGGAGCAGATGGACCTCAGCATCCTCCCTGACCAGGGTGCTGGGCTTGATGACCGTCCTGTCGTCGGCGACAACAGCGCCCTCCATGACCATAACCCTGGCCTTCTCCCTGCTATCGACCAGTCCTCTGGTAACGAGCAGGGTATCTATCCTCTGCCTACTCACACCGTTTTTAGCATAGACTCGAAGGAACTGAAAGTCAAGGTTGGCTGAATACCCCTAACCCCCTCCCGCAAGGGGAGGGAGGACTGTATGACATCCTGCGCCCCCTGGCTCTGGAACAAAAGCGCTTATCAGTGTATTATAGCAACAGCCTAATTTGGAGGGACTCGATGACACTGGCACTGGAAGGAATGAGGGTCTTGGACCTGTCCCGCACCGTGCCCGGGCCATTCTGCACCATGGTCCTGGCGGACATGGGCGCAGAGGTGATCAAAATCGAAGACCCCGCGTACCAGATGGGGATGCTTCCAGACCAGGAGAAACAGGCGGCCTATGATTACCTGTCCCGTAATAAGAAGAGCATCGCTCTCAATCTGAAGGCCGCAGAAGCCAGGGAGGTTTTCCATAAGCTGGCAACTGACGCTGACGTCGTTATGGAAGCCTTCCGTCCCGGGGTTGCCAAGAAGCTGGGGGTGGACTACGAGACCATCTCCAAGCTCAATCCGAGGATCGTCTATTGCAGCCTAACAGGCTTCGGTCAGGATGGACCCTATCACGACCTCCCCGGGCACGACCCCAACTACATCTCCATAGGCGGAGCGGTGGGACTTACGGGAGATCGGGAAGGCAATCCAGTGCTCATTCGAGCTGCCCTGGCCGATATCGGCAGCGCCCTGCACTGCGTTATCGGCATCCTCTGCGCGCTCATCGCGCGGGATAAGACGGGAAGAGGCCAGTATGTGGACATCTCCATAACCGACAGCGTTCTCCCCTTCCTCACCGTCAGCTTGCTGAGATACTTCAGAGACGGCTTCGTACCCCAGAGGGGGTGGCCGTCACCAACGATAAACGTATGGAAGACCAAGGATGACAGGTTTGTCTCCACCGGCCTGATAGAGCCCTATTTCTGGGAGCGCTTTTGCCGCGCTCTGGGCAGGGAAGACCTGATCCCCCGCCAGCGCGCCAAGGGTGAGAAGCTGCAAGAGGTGTACTCTGCAATCAGGGAGGCGTTTCTAACCAAGACCAGGGACGAATGGTTCCAGGTTATGAAGGATGCGGACACCTGCGTCAGCCCGGTTCTGGAGCTAGATGAGGTGGTTAACGACCCGCAGTTGGTCAGCCGAGACATGTTTCCTGAATTCGACCACCCGACGGAGGGCAAGGTGAGACAGCTCGGCACGCCGATCAAGCTCTCTGAGACACCGTCGAAATTCAGGAGCTTCGCCCCCCTCATCGGGCAGCACACGGAGCAGATCCTGCAGGGGCTGGGCTACACCGAGCAGCAGATCGAGGAGATGCGCAAGTCGGGGGCGATAAGGTAGGTCAACCCACCCGAACTGTTAAAGGCGACATCGACCTCGCCTGTGGACACCAGTTCCGCTGCCCGCAGAGAAGCCCCCGCTACCAGAGTGGACAACTCATACATTCCAGGGTAAATCGGGTTGTCGCCAAGTTCACTGAAATTGAAACGAGCGGGATTGAATGTCTTTTCACCGCTACTGAAGCTTCTCACTGCTTTCACGTACTCCTCGGTGTGGAAAGAAAGCAGGGAAGCTTCATCAGCATCCTCAGGGACTACCAGCATCGAAGCCGGTGAGTCAAAGGTCCGATAGGACTTTAGCAGCTCGTAGGTGTATTGCAGGCGCGTAGGGCCAAATACCTCATCTACCCTGCTGTCGCGCTGTGTAAGTGCCTCACCATAGACAAAAGCCGCTCTTTTTATACAGTACCCACTATTCTCTCAAGCTCTCTGCTCATCCTCTCCCAGTGAGTTCCCCGCCAGTAAACGCGCAGACAGCCAGGACATTGCATATACTGAGTCTGGGTTTGGAACACATAGGGTGGCACCAGTTCCTCAACCTCCCCTCTTTCCCTGGGCACCAGGGGCTCATTGCACTCGACACAAAGGGAGAATGGCCTCAGTTGGCCAGCCAGATTGAGTGTGGTCAATACCTGGCGTAGCTGAGCCTTACCCTCATCGTCCTCTATCAATATGACCTTTAGCCGGCCGCTGGTGACCAGGCGCCTCCTCAGTATCTGTGTATCCCTGGTAAGCAACACCCTACCCTCATCCAAAGCAATACGAACCAGCCTGTTATCATCGATACCCTTGATGAACAGCGTATCAAACCCTGCGATCCTGAGCCACCTCGCCAGCCTACCTACATTGGAGTCGCCTATGAATCTCATGCCAGGATTTTAACACAAACCTTTTGATTGAGGTGACAGTTTTGCTAACAATAGTTTCTTTCCCACCCTCCCACCCACGGGAGCTTCGCTCCCATACCTATGGCAGTCGGAAGGTGCTACTCCTCCTTTTGGGTTTGCTATCGCAGAGATGGTATAATTGGAATAAGAGCTAACCATGACACGGTTCGAGATTATTGACCACACTGCCGATGTTGGCATAGTTGCCTATGGAAGCGACCTCAAGGAAGCCTTTGCCAACACTGCCTACGGCATGTTCAGCCTGATAGCCGAACTCGAGGGGGTGGGTGAAGGGTTCTGCCGGGAGATCGATCTCCAGGCCCCCGACCAGGAGACTCTTCTGGTGGACTGGCTTAATGAACTCCTCTATATATTTGATGTCGACCATGTTATCCTCAGCAGATTCGATATCACCGACTTGAACCAAAAGCGGCTCCGGGCCAACGTTTACGGTGAGCAGATAGATACCTTGCGCCACCAACTGAAAGGAGCGGTCAAGGCAGCTACTTATCACTCGCTCAAGATTGAGAAGGGAAACGGATTCAGGGTTCAGGTAATTCTGGACGTTTAGGGGGTGGTGAGATGTCAGTAGGCTCGCGAGGAGCACTAATCAGGATAGACGATTACCGCTGGGAGATACCTAAGACGTATAAGTCGGGAATGCGAGTACCCGGGCTACTCTTCTCCGATGAGAAGATGATCCGCAGTATTCAGGACGAGGAATCACTGGAGCAGGTAGCCAATGTTGCCTTCCTGCCGGGGATAGTGGACAAGTCACTGGCCATGCCCGACATACACTGGGGCTACGGCTTCCCTATTGGTGGAGTTGCTGCTACCCGGGTAGATGACGGTGTGATATCCCCTGGCGGCGTGGGTTTCGACATCAACTGCGGCGTGCGCCTTCTGCGCACCAATCTAACCGAGGACGAGGTCAAACCCCGGATAGAGAGGCTACTCTCCGACCTTTTCATCAACGTACCATCGGGCTTGGGTTCTAAGGGAAAGATACGACTCAGGGGCAACGAAATCGATAAACTTCTGCGCCAAGGAGCGGCCTGGGCAGTAGCTGCAGGATACGGCGAATCGGAAGACCTGGAATTCACCGAAGAGCGCGGTTGTCTGGGGGGAGCGGATCCTGACAAGGTGAGCGTCAAGGCCAAGAGTCGTGGTACACCCCAATCCGGGACCCTGGGCTCAGGCAACCACTTTCTAGAAGTCCAGGTCGTAGATGAGATCTATGATGCCGAGATAGCCCGAGCTTTCGGTATAGAGGGGACGGGGCAGATACTTGTCCTGATTCATACCGGTTCCAGAGGATTTGGCCACCAGGTCTGCACCGACTATCTGGGGACCATGGGGGCCGCCGTTAAGACCTATGGCATCGATCTTCCCGATCGCCAGCTTGCATGCGCCCCGGTAAAGTCACCCGAGGGGCAGTCCTACCTGGCAGCGATGGCCTGCGCCGCCAACTATGCCTGGGCCAACCGCCAGTGCATTACCCATTGGACCAGAGAGTCATTCTCCAGGGTCTTAGCCAAAAGCCCTCGTGATCTGGGCATGGAGATTATCTACGATGTGGCACACAATATCGCCAAGATAGAGGAGCACCAGGTAGAAGGCAAGAAGCTAACTGTATGTGTTCACCGCAAAGGAGCAACGAGGGCGTTTCCCGCCGGCCATCCTGACTTGCCTAAGGCATACAGCAAGGTAGGGCAGCCGGTTCTCATCCCCGGCGACATGGGACGCTACTCATACGTGGCAGTGGGGACGGAAAAAGCTATGGAGGAGACCTTCGGCTCCACCTGTCACGGCGCGGGGAGGGTTCAGAGTCGCTCGGCAGCGAAGAGAAGCATCAGGGGCGCCGACGTTGCCAACGAGCTGGCAGCTAAGGGGATCGCCATTAAGGTAGCGAGCATCGCTTCCCTGGCTGAAGAAGCACCAGCAGTCTATAAGGATGTAGCAGAGGTAGTGCATATAACCGACGCCGCTGGTATATCGCCCAAGGTGGTCAAAGCGAGACCAATCGGTGTGATCAAGGGCTAGCCATCATCTCGTTGGCCCAAGGATTCAGCGCAGTTGCTAGTAGAGTTTGCAGAACACTGTTGCGGGTTGGCTCACAGGTCACTATAATGAATTTGGCAGTAAACCGGTTCCAATCACTGAGCTGGGTAAGTAAGGAATATGGCTCGGCCGATCAAGAGGCATCTTAAAGTTGGCGGTTCTCCGCAAGACGACGAAGGTATGCTTGTCGTGAGAATGCACCCCGATGACCTTCCTAAAGGTATCAAGTACAATAGGTATATACACCTCTCAGCAAAAAGCTCGAAGATAAGCTGCAGGGTGCGAAATAACGAGGTGGCAGAGGTTCCTCATCCACGGGTTCATCAGATCAACATCAACAGAAAACTGAGAGATCGCCTTAGACTCAAATCAGGTACGGTATATGATTTCTGGGTGAGTAAAGCGCCGTTCTGGAAAGCGCCATCCTATGTTTTGCGGTACCATCCGAACGGGGCGGCAAGGCGAAATATGTTTCTCAGAATACTTGGGGCAATTGCCGTGGTCTTAGCTGTTATTGGCGGAGTTTCGTATTACTTCCTGGAGTATCAATGACGGCATCCTGGTAGCTCGTAACCTTAAGAGTCTCTTGTGCTAGCTTAAAAAAAGCATCCAGGATATCACCCGGTTTTCTGCTCTCTCCTGTTCAATCGACTTCTCCCAGCGTAGGTTGACAACTCTGGACGATGTATCCTAAAATTGTTGCTGACATATCGGACTGTGCAATTGCCAACTGATAGTCTCACTGCATTGACTGTGTAATGAAGATCAACGTCGCCCAGCAGCTAAAGGAAGCCGTAGGCTCGGTCCGCCACTGCGCGATTGACGAGACAGGGGAGATTGGCCTCCCGATTCGCGGCGAAGTGCAACTGCTTCGCACCAATCGCAGTATCCTGGTGCGCGGCACCGTTGAGACCACTGCCAGGGAGGTGTGCAGTCGCTGCCTCGAGGAGTTTGACTACCCGTTGTCCCTTGATATTGAGGAGGAGTACTTCATAACGAGAGACCCGGCTAGCGGGGCGCTCCTGCCCTCAGCAACTGAATCGGGCGCCTTCACCATCGATGAGAATAACCTCCTCGATCTTAGCGAGGCAGTGCGCCAATATACGCTGCTAGCTCAGCCCATGAAGCCGATTTGCCGAGAGGACTGTGCCGGCTTATGTCCCCAGTGCGGCCGCAACCTCAACTATGAAACCTGTGACTGCACTCCTATTCACCCTGATTCACCCTGGACTCCACTCCAAGGGCTGCTTTCAGGCGAGAAGCGTAGCGTAGACAAAGAAAGGGGTTAACCAGATCATGGCTCTGCCCAAAAGGAAATATGCTAAGGCGCGACAGGGGAAAAGGCGCAGCCACCTCAAGTTGGCTATCCCCTCCCTTGTGCCTTGTACCCAATGTCACAACATCAAACCTGCTCACCAAGTTTGCCCTTTTTGCGGGACCTATAGGGGAAGGGAAGTGATCACAGAAAGCAAGCCCAAAGAAAGCCAGTAATCTGTGGAGGCAGCTCATGGTTGAGCTGGAAACAAAGTCAACACCCAAGATCGCTTTTGTCTTTCCCGGCCAGGGCTCACAGGCAGTAGGTATGGGCCATAACCTGTACCAGAGCTCACGCCAGGCCAGGGAAGTCTTCGAGGAGGCCGATTCAGCGCTCCAGATGCCTCTGGCACGACTTTGTTTTGAGGGACCCGAGGAGGAGCTGCGCGAGACCATCAATGCCCAGCCAGCGATACTGGCAGCCAGCATCGCTTGCCTAAGAGCCGCTTCAGAGTTCGGCATTCCATTGAAGCCAGCTTTTGTCGCAGGTCACAGCCTCGGTGAGTACACTGCGCTGGTGGCCGCCAACGTCATTGAACTTCCTGATGCAGTTCGCCTTGTCAGAGAGCGAGGGCGCTTGATGCACGAAGCGGGCAAAACCAAACCTGGAGGTATGGCAGCAATCATTGGACTTGATGAAGCATCATTAGAGGAGGTATGCCTGGAGACCGGTGCCCAGATAGCCAACTTCAACTGCTCAGGGCAGATCGCTATCAGCGGCACCAGAGAGTCATTGGCCCGCTGCATGGACTTGGCTAGAGCCAGGGGAGCACGGAGGGTAGTGCCCCTTCAGGTCAGCGCCGCTTTTCATTCCGTTCTGATGCAGCCTACAGTCGAAGGCATGGCCCAGGCCATCTCACAGGTTAGCTTCAGTCTTCCTCAAGTTCCGATAGTCGCTAACAGCACTGCTCAGCCGCTCACCAGCCCTGATGAAGTGAAAGAGGAGCTCCTACGGCAGCTATGTCACTGTGTTCAGTGGCAGCCCTCAGTGGAATATATGGTAGGGGTCGGAGTTTCCACTTTCATTGAGATTGGCCCCGGCCAGGTGCTCTCTGGACTGATCAAAAGGATCAGCAACGAAGTGCAGGTTCTCAATATGAGCGATCTGGAGTCGATCAAAGCCATAAGCCTCTGAAGAACACGTCGTCTCATCGAAATCTCCAGAGTGAGAGTTGACAATGAACTTATCTGCAAGAGTTGCCATAGTTACCGGAAGCGGCCAAGGCATTGGTCGTGAGATAGCATTGACCCTGGCAGAGCACGGTGCCAGCGTGGTAATCAATGACATCAACGCCACTTCCGCAAATGAGGTGGCAGCTGAAATCATGGCCAAGAATGGAAAGAGCATTGCCATCACCGCCGATGTTACTGTGCAGGAGGAAGTGGCCAACCTCGTCGACCAGACAGTATCCTCCTTCGGCCAAATCGACATCCTGGTGAACAATGCCGGGATTACCCGAGATACCCTGCTCATGAGAATGTCCAGCACCGATTGGGATCAGGTATTGGCCACCAACCTAAAAGGGGCTTTCCTTTGCACCCGGGCGGTGGTGAGACATATGATAAGGCAGCGCTGGGGCCGGATCATCAATATCGCAAGCGTCGTAGGCCTGATCGGGAATGCAGGGCAAGCCAACTATGCCGCCGCAAAGGCTGGTCTAATAGGACTCACCAAGGCCACCGCGAGGGAGGTCGCTGTACGAGGCGTAACTGCCAATGCCATTGCCCCCGGATTTATCGACACCGAGATGACCAAGAGACTCAGCGATAATGCGAAGCAGGAGTTCCTCAGGCAAATCCCTCTCGGATACGCAGGCCTGCCTAAGGATGTGGCCAATGCCGTGGCCTTCCTTGCCTCAGAGGAGGCACACTATATCACCGGCCATGTGCTGAATGTGGACGGCGGGATGGTTATGACATGATCGATTTCTATCAGTAGATTCGCCTGCTAGTCGGTAGCTTTTATAGCTGAGGAGTTTATGGCATATGTAAGGCGCAAGGCCAGAATCGTAGCACTGCAAGCGCTGTTTGAGAGCGATTCATCAGGACACGACCCGGAGGTCTCTTTGAGCTGGCTGGGTGAGGAGCGAACGTTGCCCGAACCAGCTTTATCATACGCACGAGAGCTGATCAGGGGTGTGCTCGAGAACAAGGACCGAATTGACTCCCTGATTAAGGCCCATGCCCCCAACTGGCCTGTGGAGCAACTCTCAGCCATCGACAGGAATATACTGAGGCTTGCAATTTTTGAGATTTTGATAGAAAATAAGGTGCCGCTAAAGGTAGCCATAAACGAGGCAGTAGAACTGGCCAAGACCTTTGGCAGCTACAATTCATCCAGATTCATCAACGGAGTTCTGGGGGCCATCAGCCAGGCCCAAGTCGACAGCCGATAGCTATCAATCCAGCGCGCAATATATCAGAAGGGGGTTACAGGATGGCAACCGTTCTTGAGCGGGTAAGAAAGATCGTCGTAGAGCAGTTAGGCGTCGAAGAGTCGGAAGTAAAACCCGAAGCATCCTTCGTCGATGATCTTAACGCTGACTCCCTCGACTTGGTAGAGTTGGTAATGTCTCTCGAGGAGGTATTCAGCAACGAATCGAAACGCCTGGAGATTCCGGATGAGGACGCCGAGAAGATAAAAACCGTGCAAGATGCGGTTGATTATCTCAAAGAGCAGGGCGTAGAGGACGAGTAGCAGCCACCAAAGATCTCTACCGCCAGAATCAGAAAATCGGGGGAAGCTGCACAAGGACCGCTAAATCATTGCTCTCATAAATTAATCATTCTTCTTATAAACAGAGGTCCGCATCCCCAGAAAGGCCTGTTTGCTCAAAGCCCCAGCCCGCGATGATGTTGCTTGTTTACCAACGCGGGCTTCTTTTTTGCAGCCTTGATTGCTAATTGTCAAAGGTCTCTTGCCACCCTCAGTAGGAGAGTTCTGAGAAGTCTCCTACTGCCCCCTTCGCCTTCCACGCCAACGGCATTCTTCTCGGCAGACCAATTCAAAGTAGCTTCAAATGCAACCCCCGAGACGACGAAAAGAGCCTAACGCCTCCGCCCTTAACTTGGTTGCCCGCTGAGGCGGCCGCGAGCGCGGAGATGCCAAGAATCAGCCTTGTCAAATGCTCATCGATAGCTTCGTTGACTTGATATAGGGGCTGTGCTATCATCCTGAGATAAGCAGTTATGCAAACAAAGACAGCCTGGTATTTAGCGTCCGGGGCGGGGGCGGGGATGCTGGCTGGGTTCCTGGGGATCGGTGGAGGAATCATCCTAGTCCCGATGCTGGCTGGAGTGTTGTGTCTGAACCAGCATAAGGCTCACGGCACTTCTCTCGCTATCATAATTCCCATCGCCATGATGGGCGCCCTGGTATATGGCTTGCGGGGAGATGTCAGCTGGGAGTGGGTGGCAACAATAGGCGCCGGAAGCGTCATAGGCGCTATCGTCGGGGCAAAACTGATGATGAAGATGCCCCCTCACAGGCTGCGACAGATTTTCGGCGTATACGCTATAGCTATTGCCGCGATACTGTTGCTGAGGTAGGTCAAGAGTGCATGGATATTGTGGTTGGGGATATTGTGATTGCCCTTGCCGTGGGTTTGATTGCCGGAGTATTCAGCGGGATGCTCGGCATAGGCGGTAGCACGATTGCAATCCCAGGGATGGTGCTACTTTTGGGAGTTGAACAACATACTGCGCAAGGCGTTGCACTCAGCGCCATGACGCTGACAGCCCTGGTTGGGGCCTTTATGCATTACCGCCAGAAAAACGTGGAGTTGAGCATGGCGATGTGGATTGCTCCCAGCGCAGTTGCCTTCTCGCTGCTTGGAGCCTGGGTAGCGGGTATGGTTACTGCCGAATGGCTAGCTCGCGCCTTTGCCATAGCCTTGCTGGTCATTGGGTGTAGGATGTTATTATTCAGTCGAGGAGGTCAAGGTGTCACCACTAGCTGAGCTCTACCAAGAGATAGCCGCTTGCCAGGACTGCGAGGAGATGGCCGAAACCCGCACCAAGGTGGTTCCCGGCGCTGGAGCGGAGGACGCCCAGATAGTGTTCATCGGGGAGGCACCAGGCTTTCATGAGGATCAACAAGGGCTCCCTTTTGTGGGCCAAGCGGGTCAATTCCTTGACTATCTGCTCAACTCCATCGGTCTCCAGCGCAGCGATGTCTACATCTGCAACGTGATCAAATGCCGACCTCCGGGGAACCGCGATCCCCTCCCCACCGAAATCATGAACTGTCAGAAGTGGCTCGATCTACAGCTTGAGCTAATCTCACCAAGGATGGTTGTTACCCTTGGCCGTTATTCACTGGCAAGATTCTTCCCCGGAGAAGCCGTCAGCAAGATTCATGGGAAGGAACGAAGGCGAGATAACGTGATCTACTACCCCATGTATCACCCCGCCGCCGCCCTGCACCAGCAGAGCCTGCGCCAGATAATCGAGGCCGATATGCTCAAGATACCCGCCATACTTGCTCGAACCGAGGAGGTAGGAGAAGAGGAGAGCAAGCCACAACAGCTATCCATGTTTTAGGAAAAGGCGTAGATATGGCAAAATCGAAATCCAAGAACCGCCGCAACAACCCCAGGGCATCCAAGAGCTTCTTAGGCTACCAGTGGATGGTGTTGAGGATTGTTGTGATAGCATCAGCGGTGGCAGTGGTGCTCTTTTTTCGCGGCTTGCTGGGCACCGTCATATTTGAGACCATAGGTTTCGGGCTAGTCCTGTGGGTTATATGGGCGGGAGTTGCTGTCCTCATACTATGGAGGCTAAGATGGCGTAGCCTGCTCACGCGGTGGAACATCTGGCTGGGCGCCCTTTCCTTAACCGTAGCAATTTGGGGTATACTCTCATTAGTCCATCCCTCCGGACTCACAATCGGCGATGCGAGATTCAGCGAGGTGAGCCTAGGTGGGAAGGCAGGGGAGTACCTGATCGGCAGCCAAGGAGCTGCTGTCCCCCCAGCCTTGCGGCTCACGCTTTTCATCCTGGCGGGGGTAGCGCTTGTCGCCCCCCGCACCAGCTTTAGATCCCTTGGACTTTTGGGCCAGGCAGCAAGGGCAGCAGGGCTAGCAATGCTTTTCCGTGCCTTGCGGCTTCTTGCAGGATTGGGACATCAGTTAGCCCAGCTTTGCCGCAGGTATCCTCCCCGTCGATTGCTGATAGGACCGATCATTGCCCTGAGCCATGGGTTACGCCGCCGGCCTGCGTCTGAACCCGAGACAGCAAAGGAGCCCTCCACCTCTGAGCTTGATGCAGATCAGGTCATAGCTGAACCCAAAACAGTGACCAGCGAGAAGCTGCCAGGCCAGCCAGACATTGCCACCGAGGAGAAAATAGAGCCAACCCCTAAGCCCGCTGTCCCCGAAAGGGGTCAATTGCCCCCCCTAGAACTCCTCGATAAAGTGGCTGAGACTGAGTTCATTACGGCGGACAACGAGCAGCGGGCAAGGCTGATTGAGGACGCTCTTGCCAGCTACGGGGTAGAGGCCAAAGTGCTGCAAATAAACCCGGGGCCTTCTGTTACCCAGTTTGGCATCGAGCCGGGCTGGGCTCGCAAGTACAAGCGGGTGGTAGAGCGAGACCAGCAGGGCAAGGTTAGGCTGGATAAAGATGGCAACCCCGTAGAGAGGCAAGAGGAGGTATCCAAAACGAGAGTAAAGGTGGAGCGTATCACCGCCTTGGCTAACAACCTCGCCCTCGCCCTCGCCTCCCCCAGCATCAGAATCGAAGCCCCGGTTCCAGGAAAACCGCTGGTGGGAATAGAGGTTCCCAACAGCACCACTGCTTTGGTACGCCTCAGGAGCGTGGCTGAAAGTCCAGCCTTCCAGAGGATCAGGGCAAAATCAAGCCTTGCCTTAGCGTTGGGCAAAGGGAGCGCTGGTGAAGCAGTAGCCGCTGATCTTGCCAAGATGCCTCACCTGCTTATTGCCGGCGAAACAGGAAGCGGCAAAACGGTGTGCATCAATTCCGTTATCACTTGCCTGCTAATGCAGAACCTGCCGCAAGATATGCGTATGCTACTCATCGATCCTAAGCGAGTGGAGCTAGTGGACTTCGCTGGTGTGCCTCATCTCATATCGCCGGTAGTCGTTGAAATCGACAAGGCGATCGAGGCCCTGCGCCGTGTCATCCGGGAGATGGATAACCGCTATCATAAGTTCGCATCGGTGGGAGTGCGCAACATCGACGGCTACAACCGCACCCAGCTCATAACTGAGCCCATGCCCTATCTGGTGGTCATCATCGATGAGTTGGCTCACCTTATGATGACTGCAGCCGAGGTGGTTGAGCCCTCCGTTTGCCGTCTAGCCCAACTGTCGCGGGCCACCGGCATCCATCTTGTCATCGCTACCCAACGTCCCTCCGTGGACGTAGTTACCGGACTGATCAAGGCTAATTTCCCCACCAGGATAGCTTTTGCCGTAACCTCCATTGTGGACTCTCGCACCATCCTTGATATGGGTGGTGCGGAGAAGTTGCTGGGGCGGGGTGATATGCTTTATATGCCACCCGAGGCTGCCAAGCCCAAGCGACTGCGGGGGTGCTTTACCTCCGACCTGGAGATAGACAGAGTGGTCAAATTCTGGAAGCAGAGACAAGACCTCTACCCACCACACTTGGGTGACACTGTGGCCGAAACCTTCGCTTCTTTAGCGATTGATGATATAAGGGACGACGATCCTATGCTAGCGATAGCGAGGAGATTGGCCAGGGAGAGTTCTCACATTTCCACCTCCCTCCTCCAGCGCCGCCTGCATGTGGGTTATCCGCGGGCAGCAAGGATCATGGACTCTCTGGAGAGGGAAGGGGTTATCATCCGTGGTCAACCTGGTAGTCTGGCAGAGGTCACTGAAGCAGACGAGGAGGAGGAATGAAGAAACACGATGATTTTCCCGCCCAGCCTGTGCAACAGGATGAGGGCGAGGAGCAACAAGACACAGGGGAGCAGTACTGCCTGTTCTGTGGAGTCAATGTGTCCCAATCAGACGTCTACCACCGCTACCGGGTTTGCCCCGAATGTGGATTCCATCACAGCCTCCCAGCGCGGCAGCGGATAGCCCTCTTGGCCGATCCTGGAAGCTTTAAGGAGGTAAACCGATTTCTAACCTCCATCGACCCTCTTTCCTTCTCGGGAAAAGAGCCCTATGAGGAACGCATCCTCGAGGCTCAGCGCAGGACCGGGCTGACCGCGGCGGTGATCACAGGGGTTTGCACGATTGGCGGTAATCCTACGGCCATCGCCGTGCTCGATTTCGGGTTTATGGGGGGTAATATGGGAGGTGTGGTCGGTGAGAAGGTGGCGCTAGCATTTGAGTTGGCCGCTAAGAGGAGGATTCCCATGGTCACGGTGGTCTCAAGCGGTGGGGCCAGAGTGCAGGAAGGGGTGCTCTCCCTCATGCAGATGGCCAAAACTGTAGCTGCAGCCAAGCACCTCCACGCTCAAAAGCTACCTCATATCTCGGTTCTGACCAATCCTACCAGCGGAGAGGTCTATGCAAGCTTCGCCAACCTTGGGGACGTGATCGTGGCCGAGCCACAGGCGCTGATTGGTTTCGCACCTTTGCGGGTGGTGGAGCAGACCTCAGGTAAACCTCTCCCCGAGGGTAGCCACACCGCCGAGGACCATCTACGGCATGGGATGATTGATCAAGTGGTCGATCGCACCAAGCTGCGCCAGTTACTATCTATACTCCTCGACCTGCTTGGCTCTAGATACCGTCTGACCATGACCAAGAGAGGTAAACCATATCCTACCCCTGAGCATCCAGGAGAGCAAGCTTGGCATACGGTACAGCTAGCGCGTCACCAGGAGCGACCCACCGCTTTGGACTATATCTCCAGGATCACCTCATCCTTTGTTGAACTCCGCGGTGATCGTCACTATGGTGACGACACGGCAGTGGTATGTGGAGTAGCTGAACTCAGCGGAGAGGCAGTGGTCATAATTGGGCAGGAGCGAAGCCATAACGAGGGCCGGGCTTACCCCGAGGGTTTCCGCAAGGCACAGAGGGCTATGAGGCTGGCTGCCACCTTTGGACTGCCCGTAATAACCTTAATTGATACCCCAGGGGCCTATCCCGGGCTCGATGCCGAAGAGCGAGGTATTGGACAGGCGATCGCAAGCACCCTGGCCCTCATGTCGGATCTCCCAACCCCCGTGGTATCGGCTATCATCGGTGAGGGGGGAAGCGAGGGAGCGCTCGCGCTTGGGGTTGCCGATCGAATCGTGATGCTGGAAAACGCAATCTATTCTGTCATCTCGCCTGAGGGCGCAGCGTCCATCATCTATCGAGATGCCACGAAAGCGGAGGAGATGGCTTCAGCTTTGAAGCTCACCGCTCTGGACTGCAAGGAGTTGGGCGTCATCGATACAGTGGTACCCGAGCCGGAGGGCGGTGCCCATAACGATCCCGATGAAGCCGCTCGGTTACTCAAGAACACCATCGTTCGTGAGCTTCTTGAGGCTCAACAAGTCACTCTACCCCAGCTAATCAAGAATCGCTACAAGAAGTTTCGCCGCATGGGCGAATACAGCTCTTACTTCAGGGCCGCTATTTCCAAGGAGGTGGCCGATGTCCAAGAGTTGGTGCAGCGCGGCGTATCCAAGCTGAAGCAACGCCTGTCGGCAGCTGAAAAAAAGGAAAACACCAGCGAGACAGAGGCCGGCGAGAGTAGTTGACAGTCCTGCACCAAGGTGCTGACCAGCCGGCACTTGTCAAGTTACTTTATATAGATACCAGCGGTAGGACTTGACAACACGTGATAAAATAGATTTAAAGTCCGCTGTCCAACAGAGTCGAGAAACAGCAAGGCGGACTTTTGATTGGGTCTAAACCAGAATGCAGGTACCAGGACAGTCCGTCAGTCCATCCAGCCAGAACGAGGGAAGGACTGAAATAAGCGGAGCAGGTTAAAAACCAGCGTCTCAACCATAAATCGATAAACGCTGATAGAGGCTGAAAAAGGAGCAATGACAGCGCGGCGATTACTGACTGTTGCAGAAGTGATAAAAGGGGCCGTTAACGAGTTCCTTACCGACAATTGCCCCCATCTGGCAGGAGCCATCTCCTATTATCTTCTGCTTTCACTCTTCCCTTTAGTCTTGGCAGCAGTTTCGATATTCGGCTACATCATACGAGAACCCGATGTCGCGCACAGAGTGACTGAAACAGTCACCGATTTCATCCCAGTTTCAGCACCCTTCTTGACTGAGCAGCTCCGGAGGATCTCCAGTGGCTGGGAAGCGGCAGGAGTAATAGCCACCATAGGGCTTATCTGGGCCGGCATGGCCGTGTTCAATGCCATCAGGAAATCTCTGAATACCGCCTGGGGCGTAAAGCAGCCCCGTCCCTTCTTCCACGAGAGGTTAATGGAGTTCCTGATGATGATGGGATTTGGCGCCCTTATACTCATGTCTCTCGGCTTGACTACCGCTTTTAAGATCATCCGAGAGGCAAGCCTCCCTGTTTTCGGAGAACGACTTATGGATGGCAGCCTAGTTTGGCACTCTGCTGTAATCGCGACTAGCGTCTTTATCGCTTTCCTGGGTTTTCTCTTCCTCTACAAGTTGGTTCCCAACACCAGAGTCTACTGGCGGCATGCCGCGATGGGAGCACTTGTAGCAGCGGTACTATTCGAGATTGTCAAAAACATCTTCGTCTGGTTCGTGGCCAACTTCGCTACCTACAGCGTTGTCTACGGTTCCATGGGCATAATCATCGCCTTGATGACTTGGTCGTATATCTCTGCAGTGCTCCTGCTCTTCTGCGCCAAGCTTACCTCAGTATACCCCAGGGTGAAATCCGCGCTGGCCACAGAAGCCCTGGCTGGGGAAACTGCTAAGGAGAAGCTCCTCAGATTGACGCCATCGGGGTCAGTGATTTTCATAAACATGTCATCGCTAACCTCAGGCGGTGTCGGCGCACTCCGCCGACTGATGCTAGGAAAAGGTTAACCTAAGAAAGACAAGCGACCTCTAGGATGATTGGGATCAGAGTCCTCGTTTTGCCTGTGGTGCTCTTGCTGCTGTTTGCCGGCGCATGTGACACTGCATCAGATCAAACGAGCACCCCCACCCCAACCATCACCGCGACCCCTACACCTACGACCCAGCCAACGGCAACCCCCACCCAATCCACCCCATCACCCCTTCCCTCCATCGCTGATGTTGTGGAAAAGGTTACACCCGCAGTGGTCTACATTTCTGTTGAGTATCTCGAGTCCTCCCTTTTCACCCAGTCCTTAAGTACCAGGAGTGGCTCAGGCGCGCTCCTCAGCTCGGACGGCTATATCCTGACCAACAATCACGTAGTTGAGGATGCCCGCAACATCGAGGTGCTTCTCCCCGACGACGGCCACACCTATCAGGCCCAAATCGTCGGCACCGATCCCCTCAGCGACCTGGCGGTGATCAAGATAGAGGGGCAGAATTTCCCCACAGTCAGCTTCGCCGACACCTCGAAGCTACGCATCGGAGACTGGGTAATTGCCCTGGGCAATGCCCTGGGTCTTGAAGGTGGCCCCACGGTGACCGTAGGCATAGTGAGCAATCTCGAGCGCTCCTTCACCTTAGAGGAGAGCACCTATTACGATATAATCCAGACAGATGCCGCCATCAACCCCGGGAACAGCGGCGGACCCTTGGTAGATCTCGAAGGCAAAGTAGTGGGGATTAACAGCGCCATCATATACACGGCGCAAAACATCGGCTTTGCCGTAAATGCCAGCACCGCCCAGCGAGTATATGAGGACCTAGTCCAGTACGGGCGAGTCACCAGACCTTATCTGGGTGTCACACTGCGAACAGTTACCCCGGCTCTGGCCACGGAACTCGGCCTGTCCAGAAATAGAGGGGTTTTAGTGTGGTACGTTGCGCCGGATGGCCCGGTAGCCGGGGTAGGCCTCAAGACCGAAGATGTTATCACCCACTTCCAGGGGCAGGAGGTAAGGGAGGCATCCCAACTGATAAAGCTACTATGGCAGTATGATGTCGGGGACACGGTGAAGATAACCTTCTGGAGGGGGGAGGAGCAGCACGAAGTCTGGGTCACCCTAGGAGAGAGGCCGGAAGGACTCTAGCCGCTCACTCTCTTTACCGCCAACACTACCTCATCGCCGTCAATCGTGTGGCTCTTGGCAAAGGCTCCATCCGGGGGACTGCCCTGAGTTAACGTTTGTGACAAGGTCTCCTGCTTGATGTAGGCGGCATGTTCCCTCATCACTCGCTGGATCGAATCCCCCCCCTGATAATAGGTCTCGATGTAATCAGCGATATCGAAGCCAGCCTGCTTGCGCATCGTCTGTAGGCGGTGCACCAGCTCCCGCGCCATCCCCTCGTCAGCAAGCTTTTGATCAATATTAGTATCCAATTCGACACTAACACTAGGAGGCAGGCCTTCTGCTGTAACCTTAGCTGTAGGTACCTTGATTGTCACATCTTTCACGTTGAGTTCATCCAAAATCTGAGAACGCATTCGCTCCAAGCCTGCTTTCTCCCTTTTCGAGCGCACCTTCACCAGAACTTTCGCCAAGGGCTGGCGCACTTTCAGGTTCGCTTTGGCGCGAGCAGAATGTCCCAGACTCGACACCGTCATCGCCAAACGAGTATCGGCGGATAGTTCCTCATCAACCCGACTCAGGTCAGCCTGGGGATAATCAGTGAGGTGAACGCTCTCCGGAGCACTACCATCAGCCGACCTCACCAGGTTTTGATAAATCTCCTCAGCAATAAACGGAGTGAACGGGGCAAGCAGCTTGGCCAATGTGACCAGGCACTGGTAGAGGGTTGTATAAGCCGCTTGTTTGTCAGCATCGTTCTCGCTCTTCCAGAATCGCCTTCGGCTCCTTCTCACGTACCAATTAGAGAGGTCTTGCACGAAGTCCTCGATCATCCGTCCCGCCCCTGTGGGATCATATTGGTCGAGCGAGCGAGTTACCCTATCGACAAGCTGGTTGAGCTCCGAAAATATCCAACGATCGAGTTCAGGAAGGCCCTCCAGGCTGACGGTAGTACGAGGGTCGAATTTATCGATGTTGGCATAGGTCACGAAGAAAGAGTAGGTATTCCATAGGGTTAGCAAGAACTTACGTACAACTTCATCAACTAGCTCTCCGGAGAAGCGGCGCACGTTGCCCGGAGGGGAGGAGGTATATAGATACCAGCGCAGCGCATCGGCCCCGCTGGCATCCAGCACCTCCTCAGGACTGACAACGTTGCTCTTCGACTTGCTCATCTTCTCCCCGATGCTATCGAGGATATGGCCGAGACAAATCACATTCCTAAAGCAGGGCTGCTCCTCAAGAAGAATAGAGAGGGCATGCAGGCTGTAGAACCAGCCCCGCGTCTGGTCCACAGCCTCGCAGATGTAGTCAGCGGGGAAGCGTTCCTTGAAAAGAGCCTGGTTCTCGAAGGGATAGTGCCACTGGGCGAAGGGCATAGCCCCAGAGTCGAACCAGCAATCGATAACCTCAGGCACACGGCGCATCTCCGTGCCACATTGGGGACAATCGTATGTCACCTCGTCTATGTAGGGACGGTGCAAGTCCGAGAGCCCATCTATACCTCTGATGCCTGGTTTGCTCTTAAGCTCTTCAACGCTGCCTACGCACTCATAATAGTAGACATCACCTCGCCCACAGCTCTGGCAGCGCCAGATCGGCAGCGGCGTGCCCCAGTAGCGCTCCCGCGAGAAAGCCCAGTCCACGTTATTCTCCAGCCAGTCACCGAAGCGCCCGTACTTGATGTACTCGGGGTACCAGTTGATCTCAGCGTTGCCCGAGATGAGCCTGTCCTTCATCGCCGTCGTCTTGATATACCACGAGGGCTTGGCGTAGTAGAGCAGCGGGGCCTCACAGCGCCAGCAGAAGGGGTAGGTATGGCGGATGGTCTCGCGACGGTAGAGGAGCCCCCGTGATTTCAGGTCTTCGAGGATGAGCGGGTCGGCATCCTTGACAAATTTACCAGCACCCGGTAGGACTGTCTGAAACCTCACTGGCACAAACGTCACAGGTCTAGAGGCTTCAAGAACCTCCTTACGCTTTTTGGGAGTTAAACCTGTAATAAGATCGCTCTCCACCCGACCACTGAGGTCAACAGTGTGAACAAGCGGTAGACCCTCTTTCTCACTGACTTCAAAATCTACCTGCCCATAGGCGGGGGCAATGTGAACGATGCCTGTCCCCTCATCCATGGAGACAAAATCGCCCTCGATAATTCGATAAGCCGGCTTATCTCCCTTACTGTAGGCAATAGCAATAGGGTAGCGCGGTTCATAATAAAGCGGTTGATAATGCAGTCCCACCAAATCCGCGCCGGGCAAAGTATTCACCGTTTCATAGCCCTCGAGTCGTGTTTTCTCGACGAGGTCGGCAGCCAAAATCAGGCGCCCAGCTGCTCCTTCTAGCACCGCGTACTGATCGTCAGGAGCTACCGCCAAGGCCGTATTCCCAGGCAAGGTCCAGGGGGTAGTGGTCCACGCGAGAAAGAAGGTGTCAACACCATCATCTTCCAGGCTAAGCTTTTCGAACAGCTCCTTTCTGGATTTATCGGTCATCTTGAACTTCACGTAAATCGAAGGGTCATCCACCTCTTCATAGCCCAGGGCCACCTCGTGCGAGCTGAGGCTGGTTTCGCAGCGGGGGCAGTGCGGCGTGACCTTATAGCCCTGGTAGATAAGCCCCTTTTCCCACAGTTGCTTTACTATCCACCAGCAGGTCTCGATATAGCCGTTGTCGAAGGTTACATAAGGATGCCCCATGTCTATCCAGAAGCCAATTCGATCCGTGAGCTCCTGCCACTCCTCGACATACTTGAGCACGTTCTGGCGACAGCGGCTGTTGAACTCAGCCACACCATAAGCCTCGATATCGGGCTTGCTCTTAAGCCCGAGCTCATTCTCAACCTCAAGCTCCACTGGAAGCCCGTGAGTATCCCAACCCGCCCTACGCGGGGTATAGTAGCCCTTCATCGCCTTGTAGCGAGGGAATATGTCCTTGAACACCCTCGCCAGCACATGGTGGATGCCCGGGCTGGCATTCGCTGTAGGAGGGCCCTCATAAAGAACATATTGAGCGCCACCCTGACGCTGCTCCACGCTTCGCTCAAATATCCGTTTTTCCTGCCAAAAGCTGAGTATACGCTGCTCAAGCTCAGGGAAATTCACCTTGCTGGCCACCGGCTTAAACATCGAATCCTCCTGCCAAAACAAAGAGCCCCATCCCCGAAGGGACGGGACTTGATTCCCGCGGTACCACCCTACTTCCCCGACTTGTCGGGGCCCTCATTAAGGCACGTAATCATGCCCCGTCACGGATAACGGCTGACGAAACCGGCCAAGTCTACTCAGGATACCCTTTTCGATTGACGGCTCGGGAGGGATTTTCGCCTGGCTCGGTCACATCTGCTCTCACCGTACCAGACTCGCTGTGTGACTTCCCCGTCTACTCGTCTCCGTCACTGCCTTTTTCTGATGGAACTTAACATATTGTCGCGCAGTTGTCAACTGAGAACCCCAGCGCCGATCAGTTCGGCGAACTCTTCATCGCCCATGCCCAGGATCTCCTTGCAAACAAACTCGGTATGCTCGCCGAAGGAAGGGAAGGGCCTTTGAGGCTCCGATGGGGTTTTAGATAGCCGGAAAGGCGGCCTCTCGCTGAGATGTAGTCCCATCTCGGCATGTTCCATTTCTACGAAGTGGTGCCGGTGCCTCAGTTGCAGGTCATGGTCCACCAGGTCTTCGCCAGTCTGCACCACACCTGCGGCTACACCCACTGCTTGCAGCTTGGCCATTATCTCTTCCGGCGTGTAGTTTCGTGTCCACTCGCCCATCAGCCTGTCCAGCTCCTCGATGTTCTCCGTCCTGTGCAGCAAGGTATCGAACTCTGGAGACTTAGTCCACTCGGGGTTGCCCATGACCCGGCACAGAGCCTGCCACTCCTCTTCGCTGAATACGGCTATGGCACACCAGCGCTCGTGATCCTTGCAGGGGTATACTGCGTGGGGCGCAGCGCCGGGGCAGCGGTTGCCCATGCGGTTCTGTACCCTGCCATTGACTGTGTAGTCCATCACCACCGGTGAGGCGGGATGGACGCTGGCTTCCAGCATGGCGAGGTCTATGTATTGCCCCTTGCCTGTGCGGCGCCGGTAGTCGAGGGCGCCCATCAGTGCTATGAGGACGTACCACGGTGCGATGAAATCGGTATAGGCGGCGACCGGTAACGAAGGCGGCCGGTCAGGCCAGCCGAGGAGGTGGACGAATCCGTTTGTCGCCTGTAGAACTTGGCCGAATGAGGGCTGCTGGGAATGGGGTCCGTATTGGCCGACCATGCTCATGCTGAGCATAATTATGTCCGGCTTCACCTTCTTCAATTCCTCATAGTCCAAGCCCCGCCTCTTCATCACGCCGGGGCCGAAGGTTTCCAGAACTATGTCAGCCCTCTCCACAAGTCTCTTCACTATCTCCACGCCCCGGGGCTCACGCAGATTTATGTTCAGGCTGTACTTGCTGGAGTTGTAGTTGGCGAAAACGCCGCTGCTGTTTAACCCCACCGCGCCGGGCCTGATCGGTGTGTATACTCTGGTGCCATCCGGCCTGGTGGCGGATTCTATCTTGATTATCTCCGCGCCGTGGTCACCGAGGAATTTGGTTACTATGGGTCCGGTGAAGACCCAGGAGAAATCCACCACCTTTAACCCTTCCAGCGCGTACTTCCTTTTCTTCATCTCGATAGCCCTCTTGCTTAGAAGACTAGATAACGTTTTCCCTCTTCAGGACGGCAAGCTCTTGCTTGGAGAGCCCCAGTTCCTTCTGGTAAATCTCCTCGTTGTGCTCGCCTACAAGGGGAGCCCTGTGCCCTTTTTGCCACGACGTCCCGGTGGATTTGAAATAGGAGCCGGGATAGGTGATGGATGTCCCCAGCTCAGGGTGTTCCACCTCTACCCAGAAATCCCTGGCAGCAAGCTGAGGGGATTCGAAGATGTCTTTACCGGTATTAACCGGCTGGATGACGTTTCTCTGCCTTACCGCCTCCTCGTGAAGCTCCCGCTTGGTATGCCTGAGGAAGTACTTCCCGATCTCATCCTCCCAGTGATTGATGACCTCTTGGGACACCTCGGCAAAGCTCAGTTTGGTCCATTCTATGCCTTTCATATCCTCACCCAGCCCCTCTGCGTTCATGGACGCTATTAAGTCGTTCATCACCTCTGCTCCTGGCTGTGCCATAAGCAATCGGTAGCAGACATAGCCGTCCTTGCAGGGCCAGATCAGCCGGTAGGTAACACCATACCGCTTCCAAAGAGGCCCCTCCCTGGTGTGCTCCAGTGACTTAAGGATGTACCAGTCATGGGGGGCATAGCAAAGGGTCCACACCATGGACTCCTGTATGGAGACATCCACGTGCTGCCCCTCGCCGCTAAGCTCTCTGTAGTAGAGGGCGATCAGGGTGCCCACTGACGCTTGTAGGGAAGCCTGGTAGTAAGACTGGTCGCTGCTGAACCGCACCGGGGGCCGGTCGGAATCTCCGCATATATAGACGTAACCTGACATGGCCATTGTAATCAGGTCGGACGCGTTGTAGTTGCTATAGGGCCCGGTCTGCCCGAATGGAGTGATAGAGGTCAAGATAATCCTGGGGTTGACCTTGCTCAGTGCCTTGTACCCCAGGCCCAGCTTGTCCAGATATCCGGGCTTGAAGGACTCGATAACGAAATCGGCTGTTTTCACCAGCTTCTTGAATAGCTCCTGACCATCTTTGGTCTCGATGTTGAGGCTTATTCCTCTCTTATTCAGGTTGAAGGCGAACCAGTTGAGGCTTTTCTTGGGATCGGGCGTATCTTGATAGAAAGGTCCGATGTTACGGGAAGTATCGCCGCCTGGCCGCTCCACCTTTATCACATCGGCACCGAGCTCAGCCAGGGTCTTGCCACACAAAGCCCCTCTGTCATCAGTTAAGTCCAAGACCCGGTAACGATCCAGCATCGGGGGCTTTTCTTTATCCTCTGCCACGGGAGAGAACTCCTTTCAAGGGCGGTTGGGGAAGCTGATGCCATACGGAATGCACGCCTTGCATATTCTCACACATTGCCGATTTGTTGTCAAAATGGAGGGATAGGTGGGGTTGCCCTCTTATGGGCTGTGGCACGAGCCAGGGCGTCTACCTTTCGGCGGACTTCCTCAGTTGCCTCCCCGCTTGCCAGATAGCGGTCGAGCTCCTCGTAGCTTAACCCCATCTCTCCCTCATCGGTCTGACCTTCCCAGAGGCCGGCTGAGGGGGTCTTTTCGATTATCCTGTCGGGGATGCCGAGATAGCTCGCTAGCTCCCTGACCTGGCTCTTGAGGAGGTTTCCCAGAGGCAGGATATCGGCGCCGCTGTCTCCGTATTTGGTTGAGTAGCCCACCGCGATCTCGCTCCTGTTGCCAGTACCTACCACCAGGTAGTGGAGCCGATTGGCAAAGTAATACAGGGTGGTCATCCTCAGTCTGGGCTTCAGGTTAGCCTCGGCCAGCCTTTGAGTATCGGGATCGTACTCCCTGTTGGGAAGAGCCTTAAGGATGGAGTCGAAGACCTCGTCCAGGTTCACAGTTACGGTGGGGAGGGCGTACTTTTGGGCGGCGAGCTGGGCATCATCCAGGTCAGTTTTAGTGCTGTAGCAGGGCATCAACACCGCGAGAGCATTGTCGGGGAAAGCACGCTGGCAGAGGACGGCAACCACCGAGGAATCGAGGCCACCGCTCAGGCCAAAGACCACCCCCTCGCACCCCGCTCCCGACACCTGCTCTCTAATCCAGTCTACCAGCTTCTGGGCCAAATCTTCCATCATTGAAAACCATGAAAGATTCTAACACAAGGAGAGGAAGAAGAAAAAGAGGCCGCAGAGCAGTAGGGTGGGTGAAGTGGTAACGAAACCCATCAATAATCAATGGATGCCGTTCGTGGTGAGCTCGTCGAACCATGAACGGCCCTTTGACAAGCTCAGGGCGAACGGAACAAAGGGTGGTGGGTTTCACTGCGTTGCCCCCACCCTACTGCTAGGCTTGAGTCAGGCGAGTTCAGGCTCGATCAGGCCGTAGTTCCCATCGCTTCGTCGGTATAATAGGCTGAAACGTTCGTTTTCGGCATTGAAGAAGATGAAAAAGTTGTGTGACAAAAGCTCCATCTGGTCCACCGCTTCCTCTGGTGACATCGGCTTGACCGGGAAACGTTTGACCCTGACTATCCCCCTCGGCTCCTCTACTGCCGCTTCCTCTTCCGGCTCAGTCAGCCCCGCGGCGAGCTGTTCCTTCGGGGGCGGTGTCCTTCTTCTCTTGCTGCGGTAGAGCTTGCTCTTAAATCGCTCAATCCGGCGGTTCAGCACGTCAACGACGCTATCGACGGCGGCAGGGATATTAGATGCCCTCTCCTCTCCACGGAGCAGGGCCCCGTGGCTGTTTATAGTCACCTGCACCACATAGCGGCTCTCTACTGCCTTCGTCATTTCCTGGGAGATCTCGACCTTAACCTCGCCGATATTGGGGAGGTGACGCTCCAGCTTGTTGATCTTGTTCCGAATATACTCCTGCACTGATTCCTCAACCTCTAGGTTCTTGCCTTTGATGATGAGTTCCACTTCAGTTATCCCTCCCCGAGTATGATGAACTACGACAAGCTTGATTTGATGCGGTGTTTGGCTATACCAAGACACTCTATTTTATGCCATCAACCCCCCGATTTTCAAGGTTTCGCGCTGGAGGATGAGGGAAACATCTCGCTGGCTACTGTCAGCCCCCATATGGAGCCTGCGCCCGCGGCCCTGAGAGCCGTAGCGCAGGCATCCAGGGTGGCGCCGGTGGTGCAGACATCGTCGATGAGCAATATCTTCTCACCATGTAGCCCCTGTCGGCAAACAAAAGCATCGCGTACATTGCTACGGCGTTCCGCAGCGCTCGCTGTCCTCGCTTGGGTAACAGTGTCTCGTATTCGCAGCAGCGATCCCTCGTCTGCGGGCAAACCAGTGAGCTTGCCCATCTCTATTGCCAGCAACGATGCCTGATTATAACCGCGCTCTCGCACCCGCTTGGGGTGTAGAGGCACCTCTACCACTACCTCGCCGGGCAATGGGTAAGAACGCAAGTAGTCAGCCAGTAGCTCCCCTAAAGGCGCAGCCATTGCCTTGAGGTGTCTGTACTTGAGTTGGTGAATAGCCAGGCGAATAGTTCCCCCGAATAGGAACACGGAACGGATGCCATCTATGGTGAGCGGGTGACTGACGCACGTAGGGCACAGGTTGCCCTCGCTAAGAGGGGTCCCGCAGCGTTGACAGAATGGTTGCTTTATCCTGGGGAGCGACTGGCAGCATGAAGAGCAGATTAAGCTACCTTCGCGTCCACAGCCGAGGCATCGCAGCGGAAATAGGAGGTCGAGGAATGACGTTTTGAGTTGGTGCAGTGAGAGACGTGAGTTCAAGTCGCAGCTCCAATTAGCTCTGAGAGCTGGTGGACACCTTCCTTCTCCATGAAACCCTCGATACCCTCCAGGATGTCCAGAGGGGCTTGTGGGTTGGTGAAGGTGGCTGTGCCCACCTGGATAGCGCTGGCACCGGCCATTATGAACTCCAGGGCGTCACTAGCTGAGGCAATGCCGCCACAGCCGATGACCGGCACCCTGACTTCTCGGGCTACCTGATAGACCATATGGAGGGCGATGGGCTTGATGGCAGGCCCGGATAAGCCTCCGCTGATGTTGCCCAAGATCGGCCTGCGGCTTGCTAGGTCGATCGCCATACCCTTCAGGGTATTAATCAGAGATATCGCGTCGGCACCCGCTTCGACGACGGCGCAAGCGATCTCGGTGATGTCGGTGACGTTGGGGGATAGTTTGACGATGAGCGGCGAGGAGGTATTTGCTTTTGCTGCGGCGGTGGCCGCTGCTGCAGCCTCAGGGCTTGCCCCGAACTCCATTCCCCCAGCAGACACGTTGGGGCAACTGATGTTGAGTTCGATGCCGCTGATACCAGCTACCCCATCGAGCAGTCTGGCTACCTCAGCATACTCCTCGATACTGTGCCCCAGGATATTGACGATTACCGGCACGTTCCACCCAGCCCAAATAGGCGCCTTTTCCCTGATCAAGGCGTCGACCCCGATATTCTCCATACCGATTGAATTGAGCACCCCTCCAACTGTTTCCATCATGCGGGGCTGGGCGTTGCCGGGCCACGGCTTCAGGGTTGTGCCCTTACATATGATGGCTCCCAATCTCTGGATGTCGATGATCTCGGCATACTCGGTACCGTAGCCAAAGATGCCCGAGGCGGTAATAACGGGGTTGGCTAGAAGCAGCCCCCGTCTATTCTGGGGTGCCAGTTGAATGGAGAGATTAGGTGACGTCATAGCGCCCTGTAGGTTTGCTGAAGGAGCAGAGCATCCTCTTCCAGGTTGGGACTTTCACAAATCAATAGCCCCCCCACCCCGTAATCCTTCAATGCCCTAAGTAGCTCAACATACCGGAAATCAGACCTAGCCAATAGCAGGTGCCTACTCTCCCCCTTCAGTCCGTATTCGATGCCTGAGGCGTGAATGTGCATATCTTCCAGAGCATTTCGCCCTAACTTGCCTTCGATTTGCTCCAGAATAGCTATGAACTCGTCATAGGAGTTGACCACTCCCGTGCGGGCGTGCAAGTGAGCAAAGTCGATGGCTGGGGCTACTCCCTCTATCTCAGCACTGAGCTGCAATATCTCGTTCAGGGAGCCAAATTGACTCCCCTTCCCCGTGGTCTCCGGTCTGACCCATACGCGGTTGCCCTCTGCCCAGAGCTCTGCCACAATCTGCTTCAGGTTTTCTTTCACTGTGGCATACACTTTGGAGGGGGTATCCTTTTGATAGTAGGCCGCATGGAAGACGATGCTACCTCCACCTAGTAGGGAGGTGATGCGGCCAGTCTGGAGGATGCGCTCCCGGCTAGCAGCCATTTTTTCCGGCTCTTGGGCATTGAGGTTTATGAAATAGGGGGCATGGGCACTCAGCCTTATCCCTCTTTTTGCTGCAACTTCCCCTACAGCACGCGCGCTCTGAGGACTCATCCGTACACCCTGCACAAATTCCACCTCCATGCAGCCCAGCCCTAGCTCGTGGATGCGCTCTATCCCAGCCTGTGTCGACGGTGCCTTGGAGGATAGGGGAACACCCGCGGTGCCAAAAAGCAGACCTTCCTTACTTGCCATTTATCTCTTCAGATTTTGTTGGCATCCTGCGCCCCACTGAGGCAGCCACCGGTGATACCTGTTGCATTAGCTGCTCGAAGTTCTCGAAGGTGAGTGACTGGGCGCCATCCTTGAGAGCCTCGTCGGGATTGGGATGAACCTCGATCATTAACCCGTCGGCACCTGCCGCCACCGCAGCCAAGGCAAGCGGGGCCACAAGGTACCACTTCCCCGTGCCGTGGCTGGGGTCGCCGATGATGGGAAGGTGGCTCAGCTTTTTGATGATGGGTATGGCGCTAACGTCCATGGTATTGCGTGTATAGGTTTCAAAGGTACGGATTCCTCGTTCACAGAGCAACAACTGGCGGTTGCCCTGGGACAGGATGTATTCTGCGGATAACAGCCATTCTTGGATAGTCGCTGACATTCCTCGTTTGAGCATCACCGGCATTTTTGCCTTCCCTACCTCATCGAGGAGGATGAAGTTCTGCATGTTACGTGCCCCTACTTGCAGGATGTCGGCATACTTTGCTACAAGTTCAACATCTTGAGGGGTAAGGACCTCGGTGATGAAAGGCAGGCCGGTTTCAGCGCGCGCCATTGCCAGGATCTCCAGCCCCTGCTTGCCCAGGCCGCGAAATTGATAGGGGGAAGTGCTCGGCTTAAACGCGCCACCGCGCAGAATGTTGGCTCCGGCCTCTTTGACCGCCTTCGCCGTTTGCAAAACCTGCTGTTCCGTCTCCACGGCGCAGGGGCCGGCGATTATGACCAGCTCGTCACCGCCCAGGACAGCATCGCCAACCTTGATCGTAGTATCCTCGGGCTGAAACTCGCGGCTGGAGAGTTTATAGGGTTTCGAGATGGGAATTACTTCCTCAACCCCGGGCAGGAGTTCGAGCGTATCACGCAATTCAGGGTATGTTTGACCAACCACCCCGATCACGGTGCGCTCTATCCCTTGCGATATATGCCCGGCGAGCCCGGTCTGGGTGAGCTTTTGCATGACCCCTGCCATCTCTTGTTCGCTGGCGTCTTTGTTCATAACTACAAGCATTTTTCACTCTCTCCTAAGTATCGTTTATCTTGTGCCCGATAAGTCTGACCTGAGATCGCTAGCGCCCTTCATATATACGTGGACGATGTCGTCAGCACTCTTCTCGGTATTGTAGAGTATCAAAATGCGTATACACCCTTTGAGGCTGCCTGGGACATCTATTTCCTTAGAACACATGAGTGGGACGTCTGTCCAACCGAGTTGACGCGCGGCCGTCGCGGGAAATGCTGCGTTGAGGTCTGGGGTGGTGGTGAATATGGCACAAGCCACGTCCTCGGGTCTTATCCCGTTAGCGTCGATCATCTCCTGCAGCAGCTCTTTGCTCTCTCTGAGGATATCGTCGACGGTATCACCATCCACGGTTGTTGCTCCCCGAATACCGCGGCACCACATTACTTTGCCTCTTCAACCTTTGTTTGGTCTGTTTAAGTATAGCATAGCTAAAACGGTTTTCCACCCCCTTCGCCACTATAAGTTCTCCCTCCCCTAGAGGGAGGGAGCTAGAGAGAGGGGGAGTTTTTAGCGAGATGCTATGATTAGCTCAGCCCGTGCCTGGCCGTTACCTGCTCCAAAACGGAGTCGATGTTGATTGGCATCAAATCCCCCAGGGGTTTGCCCAGAGGGTCAGTGCTCAGGGGGCTCCCCAGTAGCACCTCGATGTTTGCCCTTATTGAGAGGGAAAGCGCCTTGAGGTGATAACCACCCTCAAGGCAGAACAGGAGTCTTCCCTGGCAAAGTTCATCTGCCAGTTCTTTGAGGATACTCACAATACCGCCGAAACCATCAACGGTCAACTCCATCAAAGAGATCTGATCAGCCCAATGGAGGTCGTAGCCAGCGGATACCAGAATAAGCTGCGGTTTGAATCGTCGTGCTACGGGCACGAGGATCTCTTTATAGGCGCGGTGGTACTCGCTATCGCCACAGTAAGCAGGCAGTGGCACGTTGACAGTAGTACCCTTTCCCTCGCCGGAGCCATCGTCGCTTATGGCCCCGGTGCCAGGATAGTGGGGATACTGGTGGGTGGAAAAGTAGAGCACCCTGGGGTCGTTGTAGAAGATCTCCTCAGTGCCGTTGCCGTGATGGACATCGAAATCGGCGATCAGCACCCGCTCCAGTTTGTGGTTCTGGAGGGCATATTTGGCAGCGATGGCGATGTTGTTGAAAAGGCAGAATCCCATGGCTTGATCCGGGGTGGCGTGATGTCCCGGGGGTCGCACCAGGGCAAAGGCATGGTTCACCTCTCCTGTCATTACCGCATCAACCGCTTGGAGCGCCCCTCCGGCGGCGTAGAGAGCAACCTCATAAGAATCTGGCGAGGCGACAGTGTCGCCGTCGAGCCAGCCTCCACCACGGGAGGAGAAGCTCTGGACGCGGGTGATATGGTAGTCGCTGTGTGCCAGAGATAACTCTTCTGTGGAGGCGGCTCTTGGGGGGATGATGGTCAGTTTATCCAGTAGCTGCGATTGTTCTAGCACTTCAATGGTTGCCACCAGCCGCTGGTAATTCTCCACATGAGCACCGGTGTCGTGCTTCAGGTAGATCGGATCATAGACAAGTCCCACTGTCATCAATGCGCCCTTTAGCTTTCTCCGGGAAAGCAATAACTAGACCCTTATGGGTAGTTGCCGACCACGAATCATGAAAATTGAAAGGGCCAGATGCCGTTCGTGGTGAGCCCTTCGGCTCGGCTCCCTTCGGCTCGGCTCCCTTCGGCTCGGCTCAGGGCGAACGGAAGAAATGCTATTTTCAGAGCAGACGGAATGCAACATCAAGAAAGTAAATCCTCCTAAATAGAGAGCTATCTAAGCTGGCTGCAGAGAGACTAACCGGCCTGAGTTTTCCGCTCTATTCAGGGGGATTAAAGATCGCGGAATCAGGAGCTTGGCTTGAAATAATCGATGTCCAGGATACTGCCCTCGCGCTCCTCCTTGAAGACCGGCTCAAGACGCATCCCGATTTTTATCTTGTCGAGATCGACCTCGCCCAGCATATGGGCAAGGCCGGTATCGGCTCCGTCCATCTGGATCACCCCATAGGCGAAGGGCGGTTCTTTGGGCATATAGGGCTCCTGATAGCGCACTACGGTGTAGCTGCTTAAAGTGCCCCTGCCGCTTAGCTCCACCCATTCACTCATCCTGACGAAGCATGGAGGGCAGTGCGTCCTAGGGGGTACGTAGACCTTCCCACAGCTTGGGCACTTGATCCCCATAATCCTCTTGTTGTCCCTGAGCTCCGTCAGGAATTTGGTGCCAGTAGCTCCTGTGCTGACCAGGAAATTCGAATATGCAATAACCTCGGCAACAACCGGTTCCTCGGATATCTCGGGTGTGTGTTGCGACATGTGATCACCTCGGCATCTATTTTTGACTACTCCTCTACGGGCTTCCAGTATAGGATATCATCGGCCCTTCCCTGCCGTTCCTCCTCGGGCCTCCATACTGCCTCCAGGAGCATTCCGGTCTTGAGCTTCTCCGGATCGGTCTCGGCGCACCATCCATCCATCCTGGCGCCCCCTTCGAGCTCTACGGCGATTATGGGATTCTCCCACGACTTGAGCTCCCCCGTCCTGGAGTTAAACATGGGGAAGTTGATCTTGAAAGCGGAGATAAGCCTGCCCCGCTGGCCCTGGTCCACCCACTCAGTTTGTCTAACGTGGTGGAACGGGCAAACGATGCGAGGCGGAATTGTACATCGTCCACAGACAGGGCACTTGGTGGCCAGGATTCTGCCCTGCTTTAGCCCATGAGCGAACTTGCTTTGGTATCCTAGTGAGTGCTGGTAAGGTACTTGGCGCGGATAGCGAAACTGTATGAACTCTTCCTTCTTCTCTTCCTTCTGCTCTGCGGTCATAGTTGCCTCCTGTGATATATCGCGGTAGAACCAGCTACAGCGTCTTCCTAAGCAGCATTATCACGTTCTCACCCTGTCCGCCGTAACCCGTAGCCAGCGCTCTCTCAATCTTGCCTGGTATTTGGCGCTCGCCGGCATCGCCTCGGATCTGGAGCGCTGCTTCGACCAACCTAATCACCGGTGTTGCCCCGATGGGGTTGGTGGCGGTGACGCCCCCCGACGGATTGAATGGTATCTCCTTGTCTATCCCGACTTTGTCCTGTTCGAACAGTTTCCAGGCTGTGTAGTCCTCACAGAGGCCGACTTCTTCTATCCACCTCAGCTCCGCGGGTGACGCCGGTTCGTAGACCTCCCAGGCCTGGATCTCCTTCTTGGGGTCGGTTATCCCACATCTCTCGTATACTACGTTGCAGGCATAACGCAGGGTGGACGCTGTGGGGTCCTCGGCCATGGTGAGGGCGCCACCCTGGTGACAGGTAAACCAGTCCTCGACCCAAACTGGCTTGTTGGTGACCTTCTTCGCCTTTGCCTCGGGGCACACTATAACAGCGGCGGCGCCCGCGGTGGTGGGGCACATATGGAGACGCCGGATTGGCCACGCCAGGAGAACGTCTTGCATTACCTTCTCCACGGTGAGCCCCAGCCTTAGCTGGGCGTAGGGATTCTTCATTGCGCACTGGTCCTGTTTGACCCGTACCATGGCGATGTGCTCCTCGGTGCAGCCGGAGCGGTCCATATAGGCGTAGGTCCTTCGGGCGAAATTGGTGATCGGGGACATGGGAAACTGCCCCATCCAGTACTCGTTGGCGCCGCCACCGCCGCGGCCGAAGGCGCCGGCGCCCTCGTCCATTTTCTGCCATGTCAGGCAGAGGACGGTCTCGAACAATCCTGACGCCGCGAGGTTGAAGCCAGTAGCGGCTACCACGCCACCTGTGGTGCCCACATTCTGGACTTCAAATCCCGATTTGCCCACAGCCCCAATCTCAGGGATGATCCACTTGTCAGGATTGTGGTAGCCGTCGGCGACCTCGAAGGATCCGGTTATTACACTATCGATGTCTTTCATCTTCAACTGGGCATCCTCGAGGGCAGCCTCAACGGCTTCAGCACACATTTCTGCCGTAGTGACATCCGGCCTTTTGCTCTTATGAATGGTTTGCCCTACACCTACGATAGCAATCCTTTCAGCCATGGATTCCTCCTAGTTCTCCAGAGTTATCACGCATTGTAGCTGTCCCGCAGGGCCGTCGACCCCTTGCGCGAGGGCTCTCTTGGCTCCAGGAACCTGCCTGGCGCCAGCCTCTCCGCGCAGTTGCAGCACGCACTCGACTACCCGCTGCATACCGGCAACGCATACCGGAAGCCCTGAGAGCACGCCTCCGGAGGGGTTTAGGGGAAGCTCGCCGCCCATCTGGGTTTTCTCGCTGTCGATGAGCTTGCCACCTTCTCCCTTATCGCAGAAGCCCAGGCCCTCGCTCCAAAGCAGCTCTTGGTATGAGTAGTGCTCTGAGATCTCAGCCAGATCGAACTCTTTCATGGGCTGCTTCACTCCAGCCATCTTGTAGGCTCGCTGCGCAGCCGTCGTCAGGGCATCACAGTCGGCCAAATCTCTGTATCCTAGCTCATGATGATCGTAGCATGTGCCTATCCCCGTGATCCATACCGGCTTGTCTGTTAGCTTCTTGGCCTTCTCCTCGCAGGCCAGGATCATGGCGCAGGCACCGTCCACGGGCACAGGCTTGGCCTCCTGCACCCTGATGGGATCGCACAGCATCGTTGACCTGAGCACGTCTTCTACAGTTAGGTTATCGCAGCACATGGCTACGGGGTTGTTTCCCGCGTTCCTGCGGGCCTTTACCACTACCTTGGCGCACTGCTCAGGGGTTATCCCATACTTGGTGGTGTATCTCATTGCCTGAAGGGCAGCGGCGGAGACAAAATCGAGCCCAACCCTTCTCTGATAGAGTTGGTCCATGCCCACCCATTCTATCTGGTTCTTTTGGCACTGTGATTCCTTGTTGTATGAGAGCAATAATACAGTGTCACAGTGTCCCGAGAGAATCTGCGTCGCGCCGTAGTATACTGCCAGGGCGCCGTCCTCTGTCACCCTCTCGTCTTCCCTCTGATACGCGCCCACTACGTAGCCAAGAAACATGTAAGCACCAGCAGGCCCGCTGAACAGGTCATAGGCTGCCGCTGTCGTGCAATCTATGCCATCTTCTTTGAACTCGAGCCCGGTTTGCCCCATCACATCCCGGGTCACGTCGTACATCAGCTCGCCAGTGTGCAGGGTGGACTTTCTCTCCTCAAATTTGGTCTGGGCTACGGCCACTATGCCGACCCTTCCTGCCATAAAGCACCTCCGTTTCCTGACTGCCTAACAAATCATTCGCTAGCTAACGCGGCATCTCGAATATACTGCCCGTCCGCTAACTAGCGTCGCAACCAAATAGATATGTTAAACCACTCCCCTTGGCGGTGTCAACTTCGCTAACAAAGGGTGACTAAGACTAGCCATGCTAAACGTCCTCTGATATAATAATTGGTTGGAAAGCTGAAGGTATCTTCAGTGAAGGTGGAGAGGCTCTCCGCGTGAGGGCTTATCCGCCTGGTGTTGGTAGTGAAACAGGGAGGGCATATGTACCAAATCCTGACGAGGGAAGACCTTACCCCTGAGATCCATCTACTCGAGATCGCTGCCCCGGAAGTTGCCCAAAAGGCACAGGCGGGGCAGTTTGTTGTCATCAGGGTAGATGAGAAAGGGGAACGCATCCCGCTGACCATCGCTGATTGGAATCGCGAAAAGGGCACGGTTACTGTTGTCTTCATGGAGGTAGGCAAGACGACTCGCAAGTTAGCGACTTTGAAAGCTGGCGAATCTGTTGCTACTTTCGCCGGCCCCCTCGGCTTGCCAACCCACATTGAGAAGTTTGGCACGGTGGTCTGCGTCGCCGGCGGCTTCGCCATCGCCACTATTGTTCCCATTGCGCGGGCAATGAGAGCAGCAGGAAATAAGGTCATCTCGATAATGGGCTTCCGCAACAAAGACCTGGTGTTCTGGGAAGACCGACTGCGCAACGTCAGCGACGAGCTGATAGTGACCACCGACGATGGCTCATACGGACGCAAGGGCGTAGTTACCGTCCCTTTAAAGGAGCTTCTCGAGGGAGATGAAAAGATCGATCGTGTAGTGGCTATCGGCCCCACTGTTATGATGAAGTTTAGCTCGCTGACCACGCAGCCGTTTGGAGTGAAGACCATTGTCAGCCTCAACCCGATCATGGTTGATGGCACGGGTATGTGCGGCGTCTGCCGGGTATCAATCGGCGGTGTCACCAAGTTCACCTGTGTCGATGGCCCTGATTTCGATGGGCACGAGGTTAATTGGGACGAGCTTATGGCCCGACAGCGCATCTATCTCGAAGAGGAGAAGCGATCTCTGGAGTTGTGGCAGCAGAGCCGCGGCAAGAGGTAAGAACCTATGGCGAAACTGGACCTAAACCGGGTGTCTATGCCCAAGCAGAAGCCCAAGGCACGGGCCAGGAATTTCAACGAAGTGGCGTTGGGATACAAGGAGAAGCATGCACTGGCTGAGGCCAACCGTTGCATTCAGTGTAAGAAGCGTTCCTGCGTCGAGGGCTGCCCTGTGGAAGTGGACATCCCGGAATTCATTTTGGCACTGCGAGAAGGCAATATGCCCGAGGCTGTAAGAATGCTCAAGAGCAAGAACGCCCTGCCCGGTATCTGTGGCCGGGTTTGCCCCCAGGAGACGCAGTGCGAGGAAGTATGTTCCCTGGCCAAGAAGGGCGCTCCTATAGCAATCGGCCGCCTGGAACGCTATGTAGCCGACTGGGAACTCAATCATCAAACTGAGTCCAATCCGGAGATCGCCCCGGCAACCGGCAAGAGAGTAGCTATAGTCGGCTCGGGGCCTGCGGGGCTCACTGTAGCCGCTGACCTGGCAAAGCGGGGGCACAAGGTCACCATATTTGAGGCGCTGCATGTTGCCGGCGGAGTGTTGATGTATGGCATCCCTGAGTTCAGGATGCCCAAGAACACTGTCCAGGCTGAGGTGGACTATGTGAAGTCCCTGGGAGTGGAGATCAAGCTGGACTCGGTGATGGGCAAGATATCCACAGTTGATGAGCTTCTGGAAGAGGGTTACGACGCAGTTTTCCTGGGAACAGGGGCGGGACTGCCCATGTTCTTGAATATTCCTGGCGAGAACTACAACGGGGTCTACTCCGCTAACGAGTTCCTGACCCGAACCAACCTGATGAAGGCTTACCTCTTCCCTGAGTATGACACTCCGATCAAGGCGGGCAAGAGGGTTGCCGTGATCGGTGGTGGAAACGTGGCCATGGACGCCGCCAGGTGCGCTCTCAGGCTCGGCGCTGGTGAGGTCTACATTGTATATCGGCGCTCCCGAGTCGAGATGCCGGCACGGTCAGAGGAGATCGAGAACGCTGAGGAGGAAGGCGTGATCTTCAAGCTACTCACAAACCCGGTGAGGCTCCTGGGTAATGACCAGGGCTGGGTCACCGCTATGGAATGTGTTGAGATGGAGCTTGGTGAGCCCGATGAGAGTGGTCGGCGCCGTCCTGTCACCAAGAAGGGCAGCGAGTTCATCATGGAGGTCGACACCGTGGTCGTAGCTTTGGGCACCACACCCAACCCTCTGGTGCCCACTACTACCAAAGGTCTGGAGACTACCAAACGGGGTACGGTTGTTGCCGATGAGGAAACGGGCAAGACCACCAAGCCCGGTGTATGGGCCGGCGGGGATGTGGTTACCGGCGCCGCCACGGTGATCAGCGCCATGGGCGCGGCCAAGACGGCTGCCGCCTCTATCGACGCTTACCTCAGTGGTGGATAACTGTTCCGCTCCCATTTCTCAGGTAGCGAGTGTGCCTTCCTTGACAGGGATGCTGTAGCACTAAGGGTGGTGGGGAGTTCTTTCCCGCTGCCCTTCCTAATACTGTCCGCGCCGGTTCCCAGTGCTTGTGGCCCTAATCCACAAGAGCCTTAGTTAGTCTGCTATATGACTGGAGAAGTAGCTTCTAGGCAAGCTCAAGCCGTCATTGACTAGATGCGCAGTTGCGCATATAATACCTGGTGCAGGCACCTGGCAAAGCCTGCGGGGGATTTCACTGTGCGCGAATTGGTTAGAGCCTTCAAGTCCCTGTCGGACGACATCAGGCTGAGGATGCTGAACCTGCTTCTGGAGAGGGAGTGCTGCGTCTGCGAGGTGATGCAGGCGCTGGACATCTCCCAGACCAGGGCTTCACGCAACCTGAGCGCATTGTACGACGCCGGTTTCCTCAAGCTGAGAAAGGACGGCCTGTGGTCGCTGTACTCGATAGATCGTGAGGGAATGGAAGAACACTTCTCCGATCTGGTCGAGGCTGTTAGGAAGGCGCTTAAGGGCAATGAGATGGTGGTCCTGGACAGGGAGCGCCTCAAGAAAGCTGAGCGTGTCGGCCCCGGCTGTGGCAAACGGTCCCAGCGCGTGATCAGCTAACGCTTCTCTTTTCTTGTCCGCGTTAGATGCGTTGATGCGAATTTACGGAAGGAAGACTCGACAGCTGTCCAGCAACGGCAACGTGATTCCATTGGGGGAGTGCCATGAAGACCGTGCCATGAAGACCGTGCTCTTCGTCTGCGTGCATAATTCTGGCCGCAGCCAGATGGCCGAGGCCTTTTTCAACTGGCTCGCTAGGGGAAAGGCTAGGGTGATTTCGGCAGGCACTGACCCTGCGGCTGCTGTTGATCCTACTGTGGTCGAGGTTATGCGAGAGGTAGGGATAGACATCAGCGACAAGAAGCCAAAAGCGCTCACCCCTGAAACGGTGGAGCAAGCGGACAGGGTGGTGACGATGGGGTGTGGGCTGGAGGGGATGTGTCCCGCGACTTGGGTCGAGACCGAGGACTGGGGATTGGATGACCCAAAGGGCAAACCTATAGAGAAGGTCAGGGAGATAAGGGACGAGATAAGGGCGAGGGTGTCCCAAATGGTCGAAGCTGAATACCCAGGATACGAATAGCCTTTTGGGAAGGAGCCACCGCGTAAGGAGGCGTATTATGCTTGAAATCAGGAAAACAGCCACAGCTCTATAGGAAGAAGAACTACTTGAACTGGTGCGCATCATAACCGATGGCGACGAGAAGGAAGCACTCATTTTCCTGAGAAAATCGGTCTACAACAAGGTGGCTCGTTCTCAGAGAGCGAAGCTGAAGTCCCATCTGGACACCGGTGGAGAGCCGGTGGAGAGATTTAAGACGGGACGCTAGCATTTGACGCCTGTGCCCCGATTGGATGTTCAAAGGCTAGAATCACGGAGGAGAGCATGAACAACGCAGAGCCAAGTGCTGCGGTCCGGCGACTGCCACTATTGGACCGTTTCCTCACGCTCTGGATATTCCTGGCAATGGGTTTGGGGGTAGGCCTGGGATACTTTGTCCCGGGGACGGCCGATTTCATTGACCGCTTTCAGGTGGGCACGACTTCTATCCCGATAGCTATCGGCCTCATACTGATGATGTATCCACCGCTCGCCAAGGTAAGATACGAAGAGCTGGGCAAGGTGTTCCGCAACTGGCGGGTGCTGGGGCTTTCCCTGGTGCAGAACTGGCTCATCGGCCCCGTGCTCATGTTCTTCCTGGCCATAGGTTTCCTGAGCGCCTATCCCGAATACATGGTAGGCCTGATTATGATAGGGCTGGCGCGCTGTATTGCCATGGTCCTTGTGTGGAATGAGCTGGCAAAGGGAGACAGTGAGTATGCCGCCGGGCTGGTAGCCCTTAACTCCATCTTCCAGATACTTTTCTTCTCCGTATACGCCTACATCTTCATAACAGTGCTGCCGGGATGGTTCGGGCTGGAAGGTTCGGCGGTGGACATAACTATGGCCCAGATCGCTCAGAGCGTGTTCATCTACCTCGGTATACCGTTCTTTGGGGGCATGCTCACGCGGTTCACACTCATCAAGGCCAAGGGTCGAGAATGGTACGAGACTAAGTTCATCCCCAGGATCAGCCCCATCACGTTGATTGCGCTCCTCTTCACCATCGTAGTGATGTTCTCCCTCAAGGGAGAAGTCATCGTGCAACTGCCTCTGGATGTGATTCGCATCGCCATCCCGCTGTTGATCTACTTCGTGCTCATGTTCTTCATCTCATTCTACATGGGAAAGAAGATCGGGGCTGACTACTCCAAGACAACGACCATCGCGTTCACCGCGGCTAGCAACAACTTTGAGCTGGCGATAGCTGTATCTGTGGCGGTGTTTGGCATCGGCTCCGGGGTGGCCTTCGCTGCGGTAATCGGTCCTTTGGTGGAGGTGCCGGTGCTGATCAGCCTGGTAAACGTGGCTCTGTACTTTCGGAGGAGGTATTTCGCAACAGAGTCAAGTGCGTGAGCGGATTTCCACTTGCTGCCGAAACCTCTTAAGTCTTCGCTGATGGCGTGGGGAGCTCCTGGCTGCCTTCGGTAAACTCCGCCTCGTCGCTCTCTCCATCCGTGGCGGGGTGGGATGTAGAAGAATCCCTAAGACCGGAAGGCCATGCGTTTTTCACATATTGATATTTACTCGTCGCAAGTGTACCAAGTCCGCGATTCAATGAATAAGCGACAGCAGTCAAAGGCAAGCTTTTCGTTTGGATAAGCGAATTGAAAGCTCTTCTTAGTGATGTAACTCTTGAGGTAGTGTGTTTATAGACTTGGTAAATACCTTCTCCCAATTCATCAGGAGTCATGTGCTTGGGCCTGAATACGGGCTCCTCGAAATCATAATGCCTCCAATCATCGGGATAATTGGTGCGCAATAACCTCCCTTCAGATCTCAATCTGTTGTATAGTCTAGTTCCTGGAATGGGAGTTAAGATTGTGAATGAGGCTGAATCGATCTTCGAATCCAGGATGAATTCTATCGACCTCTGAAACACATCTTTCCTATCCCCATCACTACCCAAAATGAATGCCCCATGTACCCCGATGCCATGGTCATGTATTCTCTTGATTACCTCTTTATAGTTTGTTACACCTACCTTCAAGTTTCTAACTTTATGCATCTCTTCGAGTGTTTGTTCAACTACAGATTCAAAACCGATGTGTACTGCCAAACAACCAGCTTTTCGGGCCCACCTCAATACTTCTGGGTTATTTGCAAAATCAATCCCTACTTGAGAAGCCCACCGCTTGTTCAATCCTCTCTCTACCATCCCTCGGAACAACTGAATCGCCCTTTGTTCCGCCTTTTTCCCGTAGTTTAGAATGTTGTCATCTGAAAAAAAGAACTCCCTGCAATTCAGAGCTTCTATTTCATCCAGTACCTCTTCCACAGGCCTCTGTCTATACGTTCGACCATGGAAAGTGGTTACAGAACAAAACTCACAATCCATGGGGCAGCCCCTCGCTGTTTCCACAGAGGCTTTAAGTCTATATCTATCGGAATAGAGGTCATTTCTGGGTCTAGCAAGATTCTCTAAAGAAAGACGCTCCCCTTTATAGAACCGTTTCAATTCATTTCTTTCGAAATCATGGAGTAAACCTTGCCAAACAGATTCCGCTTCACCTATGACAACAGAATCAACAAATTGCACAGCTTCATCGTGCATCATAGAGGCATGAATGCCGCCCATCACCGTCTTAATACCTTTTCGCCTGTACTGCTCAGATATCTCATACGCTCTGGGAGCATTCCAGGTCATAGCAGTTATACCTACCAGGTCAGCATCCTCAAAGGTTATCGGATCAATGTTCTCATCGATTATCCTTATATCCCAATCAGAGGGGGTCAATCCGGCCAAATAGGCTAGACTTGGAGGTGGGAAGGTGAAGGGACGAACGGTGATTGCATTTAACTTGGCTTCATCACTTGGATTAATTAATGACAGTTTCTTAGCCATTGTTCCGTCCAGGGTTATGTGTTTTACAAATGGTTTAAAGCAGGATTCGCCATACTAGCTACTGTGCCAATGTTAAAGCCCCTGCTCGCTGGTCGAAGCCGAGCAAGGAAGATAGGATATTGTTAGACAGGACAGGTGCTGTTCGTTAGTTGAATGCAGCGATGCCTGCTACAGCGGTCTGCCTCTCAGTGGAGGCAGAGCAAAAGGTAGGGACGCGGGCTCAACGCTCAGCAGTGAGTGGTGGTCGGGAACGAGTATGTGGAAATTATACCAGTGCACGATACCAATGTCAAGAGAGGATTTGCCCTACCTTACTGCTAGCCTGCTCAAACCATGGACGCTCCCCAAGTTAGCTAAACCTTTCTTTAAGGGAGCAGTTCTAGTAAAATAGCCAAAACAGCAGCGAACGCATGATGACACCTATTAGAAGCCAGTATCTCAAGATCAAGCGGAGCTATCCTCAGGCCATCGTCTTCTTTCGCCTGGGCGATTTCTACGAAACGTTCGACGATGATGCCAAGCTGGTCTCCAGTGAGCTGGAGATAACGCTGACCTCCAGGGAGATGGGCAAGGGGCAACGCTATCCCATGGCGGGGATTCCTCACCATGCCCTGGACAACTATCTGGCCAAGCTGATTAACAAGGGCTATAAAGTGGCCATTTGCGAGCAGATGGGTGAACCTAAAGCGGGGAAGGGTATAGTAGAGCGAGAGGTGGTCCGTGTGGTGACCCCGGGGACCGTTATAGAGCCCAACCTGCTCGAACTCAAGACGAACAATTATCTTGCCTCCGTAGTTGTCGAGGGCGAGGAAGCAGGGATAGCGTATGTTGACATAACAACAAGCGAATTCGCTACTACCCAGATTCCCGCTGAAAACGCCCCCCTCGAGCTGGAGCGCCTTCGACCCTCGGAGGTGCTCATCCCCCGCAGCTCCCAGCTTCCTCAGTCATGGCTCCCTGCGCCGGCAACACAGCTAGATGATCAGATGTTTGAGCTGGATGTGGCGCGACAAACCCTGCTCGACGCTTTGGGAGCATCCTCTCTGGAAGGCTATGGCTGTGCCCATCTTCCGCTGGCAATAATAGCAGCAGGCTCTATCCTTCAATATCTGGAGCAGACCCAGAAAGATGCGCTGGGGCAAATCAACAGCCTGGCTACTTATTCCACTGAGTCTTTCATGACCCTGGACGCTCAGACACGCCGCAACCTGGAGCTATTTCAGAGCAGCCGTTTGGGGCTGTCCAGCGGCTCGCTGCTCTCTGTTATCGACCTCACCAAGACGGCGATGGGAGGAAGACTGCTCAAGAAGTGGCTGGGGCAGCCCCTTCTCGACATAAAGCGACTGGAGCAAAGACACCAAGCTGTATCCTGCTTTCAGTCGCCGCGGCGAATCGAGGTAATAAGCCTCCTCGGCAAGCTCAGCGACATAGAGCGGCTGGTTAACCGGGTGAGGTCGGGTATAGCCACCCCCAGAGAGCTAGTCTCCCTGCGCCGCAGCCTGGAGCAGGTCCCGCAGATGAGGGCTATGCTTGAGGAGGAAAGGGATTTAGAGTGGCTTTATTCGGAGCTCAAGCCCTGTGACGATATCGTGGCGTTGATCTCCCAGGCCATCGTTGAGGATCCGCCGGCGACGGTGGGAGAAGGGGACGTGATAAAGAAGGGCTTCTCCAGTGAACTGGACGAGCTTTGCTCAGCTTCATCGAATGTCAAGAAATACCTGGCCGATCTGGAACGAACCGAGCGCGATAGGACCGGGATCAAGTCGCTCAAGGTGGGCTATAATAAAGTGTTCGGCTACTACATCGAAGTCACCTCTGCCCACATCCACCGGGTCCCCGAGGACTATATACGCAAGCAGACGCTGGTGGGAGCAGAACGTTACTTCACCCCGCAGCTCAAGGAGTATGAATCGCTGATCCTCAATGCTGGGTCCAGGATCGCCGAGCTGGAGAGCGCCCTCTTTCGCCAGGTTTGCCGCCAGGTAGGAGGTTGGGGCGACCGCATCCTGAGCATTGCCGCCGCTGTGGCCCAGATCGATGTCCTCTCCGCGTTCGCAGAGGTGGCAGCGAGGTATAGCTACGCTCGCCCCAAACTGACCACGGACGACTCGATAGCGATTTCCGGTGGACGCCATCCTGTTGTGGAGCGGGCGCTGGTCGATGAGCAATTCGTTCCCAACGATATCCACCTCTCAAATAAGGATGCCCAACTCGTTATCCTCACTGGCCCCAACATGTCGGGTAAGTCGACCTATCTGCGGCAGGTGGCCATTATTGTGCTCCTGGCCCAGATCGGCAGCTTCATTCCCGCAGACTCGGCCACTATAGGGCTCGTAGACCGTATCTTCACCAGGGTTGGTCTCCAGGACGACCTGGTCACCGGCCAGTCGACCTTCATGATCGAGATGCTGGAGACGGCCAACATACTCAACAACGCTACTTCAAAATCACTGATCATATTGGACGAAATCGGGCGCGGGACTTCAACCTACGATGGGCTTTCCATCGCCCAGGCTGTGGCAGAGTACATTCACAACCACCCCAGGCTCGGTGCTAAAACGCTGTTTGCCACCCACTATCACGAGCTGGTAGACCTGGCGAGCTTCCTGCCCCGGGTGAAGAACTTCAACGTCGCTGTGTCTGAGGAAGGTGGTGAGGTGGTCTTCCTGCGCAAGATAATCCCCGGGGGCGCCGACAAGAGCTACGGCATCCATGTAGCACAATTGGCAGGCCTGCCCCGAGCAGTAGTGCACCGCGCCGGGGAGGTTTTGACGACCCTCGAGAACAATATTGAGGTGAAAGCAGCGCGGAGCGCACGTCCCCGCCGACGAGAGAAGCCCCCCTCGGAGCAGATACCGCTCTTCGGGCAAAAGCCCCCTATCGTGGATGAAATCCTGGGGATGGACGTCTCCTCGATGACTCCCCTCGAGGCTATCACCAAGCTCTACGAGCTGCAGCAGAAGGCCAAGGAAGGATAGAAGTCCCTGACTCGCAAATGTTAGGTATGGGGGGTCATGTCAATACCTGAAAAAGTCCTCTTTACATGGAGCGGGGGCAAAGACAGCGCCATGGCCCTTTATGAACTGGAGATGTCTGACGGTTACGAGATAGCAGCCCTGCTAACAACCGTAACAGAGGACTACGACAGGATCAGCATGCACGGTGTCCGGGCTACTCTTCTTGAACAGCAGGCCAAATCCTTACGCCTTCCGCTCGAAAAAGTCTATCTCACCAGGAATTCATCCAACGAGGAGTACGAAGAGAAAATGAGGGACAAGCTAATACAGTACCGAAGCCAGGGCATTTTTTCGGTGGTTTTCGGGGACATTTTCCTGGAGGACGTGAGGAAATACAGAGAGGACAACCTGACGAAAATAGGAATGAAGGGGGTCTTCCCTTTATGGAAAAGGGATACTAATGAGTTTGCCCATACGTTCATAGGTTTAGGTTTCAAGGCGGTCATCACCTGTGTTGACTCAAATGTCCTCGACAGGGGGTTTGTGGGCAGGGTCTTCGATGAGCAATTTCTATCTGGACTCCCTGGCACCGTTGATCCCTGTGGTGAGAACGGGGAATTCCACTCATTCGTGTATGACGGGCCGATATTCCGCGAGAGGATAGCGCACAGGAAGGGAGAGGTCGTTCTGAGGGACAGCCGTTTCTACTACTGCGATCTGATACCTCTTTAGAGAGGAAGCCGCGCTTGACGCCGTTGACACTAGGTTCTGCCATACTACTGAATAGGTGAACTCCGAGTCCGCTATTTGGATGTCATACGCCATTGGCGCTAGTTTAGGGAGGTAACAATATGAAGGTCGATGAAGGTGTCTGGAGCTCTTTCCAAAAGCATGTGGGTTACACTGATGAAGAAATGAAGGAATTCCGAGAGAATCCGAGAAATGAAGATGTTCTTTCCAAGGGACCTGCCTTGATGAACAAGACAATCGTTGTGGAGGTGGTGGAATCACACGGGTGCAATAGCCAGCATAAGGAGGGTGACAAGTTCTATTTTGATGGGGCAGGCAACCTCATAACTAAGCTCTGTATCTACGCCTTGAGTTCAGTGGCAACGGCAATTTTTGCATCGAACGAGCTATTCTATGCAGGTGTTGATCCTAATGAGATGCGGTTCAAGAGATTTGGCTGCTTCGATGTAGGGGTTAAATGTGGTGGCTGGGGAAATATTGTCACGGAGATCAGGGTAGAAGACCGTAAGAGAGAGTAAAAGTAGGGTGGGTGAAGTGAAACGAAACCCACCACCAAAACGCAAGGAAGAGACATGCCTCACTACCGTAGAGCTTGGCTAAAAGGAGGAACGTTCTTCTTCACTGTTGTTACCTACAAAAGGTATCCCATCTTTGAGCCGGAAGCTGCCATTGATCTGCTCAATAGATGTTTCCAAGTAGTGATGACCGAATACCCCTATAAGATAGATGCCATAGTGATTCTACCTGATCATCTTCATTGTATCTGGACATTGCCCGATAGCGATTTCGATTTCTCAACAAGGTGGAAGTGCATCAAAGCAGCCTTCACCCGAAGTTATTCTGGAGGCAAAGCACAGCTCATCTCAGAGTCGATGCGTAAGAAGAAGGAAGCGGGTGTCTGGCAGAGGAGGTTTTGGGAACACGCGATTCGTGGTCAGGAGGACTTCAACCGGCATTGCGATTACGTTCATTACAATCCTGTTAGGCATGGATTGGTGAATTTGCCGGCAGAATGGAAGTTCAGTAGTTTCAAGGAATTTGTTAGAAAAGGGTTTTATCCCCAGGGCTGGGGGCACACAGTACAAGAAGAACTCATGGCGATGGATTTCGAATGAGATGATGGTGGGTTTCGCTACGCTACACCCACCCTACTGCTTTTAAGCAAATACAATATTGATTTGACATGACCAAGAGGATGCTGCTGCCAATTCTGAGTGAGTTGCTAGACTGAACCAGAAGGAACAATAGAAATGCCCATTAGAGTCCTGGCCCCTGAGGTTGCTTCCAAGATCGCCGCTGGGGAGGTGGTGGAGAGGCCGGCGTCGGCGGTCAAGGAGCTGCTGGACAACTCCCTGGATGCCGGCGCTACGCAGGTCGCCATCGAGGTGCAGGGGGGTGGCGTGCGGCTGATCAGGGTGGTGGACAACGGCGTGGGGATACCCCCGGAGGAGGTGGACCTCGCCTTTGAGAGGTTCGCCACTAGCAAGGTCGCCACCATCGACGACCTTGAGAGCATCTTAAGCCTTGGCTTCAGGGGAGAGGCATTGCCCTCGATCGCCGCCGTCTCCGAGGTGACTATGGTCACCCGCAGCCGGGAGGAGCTGGCGGGGACTTTTCTTAACATAAAAGACGGCGCTGTAATGCAAAAGGCCAAGCGTGGCTGCCCTATCGGGACCACAGTCACCGTGCGCAATCTGTTCCGCAGCTTCCCCGCCCGCCTCAAGTTCCTCAAGTCTACAGCGACCGAAAACGGGCACATCAGTCAGCTCGTCAGCCAGTACAGCCTCGCCTTCCCTGAGGTAAGATTCATTCTTATTATCGATGGACGCACCACCTTTCGCTCCCCAGGCAGCGGCAGCCTGAGGGAGGTGCTGGGGACAGTCTACGGGATGGAAGCTGCCAAGTCGCTACTCCAGGTAGAGACTAGGGATGAAATCGAGGATCCTTTGCTGCCTCAGGTCACTGGGTTCATCAGCCCCCCTTCGCTCACCCGCGCCACTCGGGGCTATGTGAGCTTTTTCATCAACCGGCGCTGGGTGCAGAGCCGGATGCTGGCCTATGCCCTTGTGCAAGGCTACCATGGCCTGCTGGTGAGCGGAAGGCACCCTATCGCTGTGATCAACCTACTGCTGCCCCCTCAAGAGGTAGACGTCAACGTCCATCCTGCCAAGAGCGAGGTTAGATTCCGCCACGAACGCGATGCTTTCGGCGCGGTGCAGAAGGCTGTCAGAGCCACTCTAGTTGCTCAGGCTCCGATCCCCCGCCTGGAGACCCTGCCTCACCCTCAACCCGCCCCTGCGCCCTCCACCGAGCGTCTCCTCGCCCCTGAGGCCAGCACTCAGGAGGCTGCCACCGAGACCCCGGTTGCCGGGCCGACCGAAGCCGAGCCTGTCGTCAGGGCGCTGCCGATCCTGCGTGTCGTTGGCCAGGTGGCCAACACCTACATCATCACTGAAGGGCCTGATGGCATGTATCTCATCGACCAGCACGCAGCACATGAGCGGGTCCTTTTCGAGAGGATCCGCGACCAGCGGCAGCGGAGGTCGGTGGAGATTCAAGGAATGCTCCAGCCGGTGCCAGTAGAGCTGACAGTGCGCCAGCAGGAATTGCTGGAGTTGCACGCAGAAGCCCTCTCCGAGTACGGCTTTGGGATCGAGCACTTTGGAGAGCGAACCTGGCTGGTGAGGTCTGTACCAGCCATGCTCCAGGGACAGAACGTGGCACAATCGCTAACCGAGCTTCTGGACTTCCTCGGGGAGGGAGCGAAGAGCGACTGGGGGGAGGAGATAGCCATCTCCCTGGCCTGTCATAGCGCAGTGCTGGCTGGACAGGCTTTGAGCCAGCAAGAGATGCAGGACCTTGTGAGGCAACTGGAACAGTCCTCCCAGCCTCGTACCTGCCCGCACGGCAGACCAACTATGATCCACCTCAGCGCCTCGCAACTCGAGAAGGGGTTCGGTAGAAGGTAAACTCCCTTACCCCGTTCCGAAAATACCGTGTTAAAATCCCCCTTGAGTACAAAGCGGCTGAGAATGTAAAGTTACATCCTCAGATAGCTGTGGGCGTAAAGCGTCTCGTTCTGCATAACCCTGATGGTCTTGGCTATGTCACTGAGCCCGGGATCGCTCATGTCGACAGTGCTGACATCGAACGGCTCCATGGCGACATAGGCATCGTACAGGGCGACATACAGCTTGCCCTTCGCCGTGGATTCATCCCTGCTCTCGACGATACGTATGGTCTCCATTAACTCGTCATCCAGGGTATCAATGATCGCCGAGTCGAGACCGGCACCCATCATCATTATGAGGAATACGCGGTTGAGCAAAGGGCGGATTTCCTCCGGGCAGGAGTTCGACACATTGGAGAGGCCACAGGTGGTCATGGGAGGGGGGTCCGTCATCTGCTTAAAGAACCTGACAGCATTTATGGTTTCCTGCGCCTGATCCTGGTTGCCATTCACCGTGAGCACCAGGGGATCAAGAAAGATTCTCTCGCTGGGAACGCCATTCTCCTCAGCAGAAGGGAAAATGCACTCAGCGGCAAGCTCGACACGGGCATCGGCGCTGGTGGGAAGCCCGCCCTTGGCCAGGGTAAGGGCAATGATATTGGAATTGTATTTAGCTGCGAGCGGCATGAGCGCGCTGAGACGCTCCTCAGTGCAGTCAGTGCTATTGATAAGCGGCGTTTTCCGGCAAACCTTAAGCCCTGCTTCCATAGCGACAGCGTTGGTGGTGTCCAGAGATAGGAGGGCATCGGTAACCTCTTGAACGGTTTCCACCATCCAGGGCATGACCTCAGCCCCTGCCTTCTTCTGAGGGCCGATGTTGAGGTCGAGATAAGTAGCCCCTTTATCTGCCTGGCGCTTGGCCAAAACCTGGATGAATGCCTTATCGCGGTTCTCGACCGCAGTTCTCACACTCTGGGAGATGATGTGAATGGATTCACCGATGCAGATCATCTTTGTTATCCTCCTCTTCTTAAAGGCAAGTGTTCAACACTCAGCTTTGGAAATGTTCTAAGTTCTACGTTCTAGGTTAACCTTGAACTTAGAACCTAGAACCTAGAACCCTAAAACCTCGAACAGGTTCCCCTATGGGGTGCGACTTCAGCTCTTCCAATTCTCCTTGAGATAGCCGCCAACAGCCATAGCCTCGCGTGGCCCTACCATGATCTTCCAGTCTGGCAGCTCTTCCTCAAGCTCACCCCTCAGCACCGCCACCCCACCGGGGATGATTATGTTCCGGTGGCTTACCTTCTCCGCTGCGTTCTCCCCCTTAACTGTCTTGGCGATCTTCTCGGCGTCGAACTTGCCTGCAGACCAGGCAGTGAGCACTGAGAGACCCTCGGTATCGCAAACCAGAAGCCACGAAGCCCAGCCAGCGCTTTCAAGCTCTCCAGCTATGGAGAAGTAGGTAAGGGAGAAGTTGGTAGTGACGCAAAGCGGGCTTGTTTCTTTGGGCTCGCCAATTTGATAGATGCCGGGCTTCATCTGTATCGGTTTCTGCGGGTCGGTGTAGATATTGAGCCGTAGTGTGATCAAACTCAAGGCCAGAGCAGGCGAGAAACGGTCGACAACTACTATGCTGCCATATTTGGCCACGTGTTGCGCCGCCAGCACCGCTTCCTCATCTAGCGACGATGTACCCTCTCCGGGGAAGGTAATTACAGGGTACCCCAGGGGCTCGAAGCGCTTTGCCAGGGCCAGCCTGCGGATCTGGGTTAGGGCGACCAGCGAATCGCCGAAGTCGCGAACGCCGGGATCGAGGATGAGGTCTTCCACACCAGCCTTGCTCGCCTTATCCGTCAGTTCAGCGAGCTCGCCCAACCCGTCAGAGCTACGCACCGCCAGAGGGCAACTGAATTTCTTGGCCAACTCTACCATCTGGTCAATGTTGTCCTTGGTCGCAGCGTAGATAGCCGGCTTGGCGCTGCTGACTTTATCCAGCGCTGCGCTCATGCTGGCCGGGTCCGTAGCCATCAGGATCAGCGGGAGATCGGTCTTGGAACTGACCATTTCAACACACTTGGCAAAGGTAGCAGCATCTCCAGACTCGTTTTGGATGGCGAAGCCGTCCAGACCAAACGTCATCCCAACGCGGTCTACGCTATAGCTGCTGACCTCTTCTACGGTTTTGGCTATCTCATCTGCGGAAGCATTGTCCTTAATCCTTACCACAAGCCCTGGGCGATGGACGAAGGTTTTCTCGTGGCGGAACATGACTGTCTCATTGCCTACCTCGATTTTCTTCTCCCCAGCGCCAACGGTCACCAGGCGAATCGGCGGTTTAGAGGCCGCTTCCAGCGCCTGTTTGGCTTCGTCGTCGACGTATGGACAAGCTGCAAGCTCCGCTTGGCTTGCCGCCAGCTTCATGGCGAAGGCCAGGCAGGTTGGATAGCCGCATTCCTTGCAATTTGTCTTAGGTAAGAACTTGTAGATCTGAATACCAGTCAGTGCCATTTCTCAGGTCTCCTTTCGTCTATTTACCCATTAGCTTATCAATAGTGGACTTAATCCTCTCTATGGCCTTGGGGTGGCACATAACGACGATATCACAGCCGGCATTGATCACGGAGGAAGCGGTAACTTCCTCCCAAACCACCGATCGCTCTTCGTAGTCGCCCCAGGCAGCAGGCACTCCCTCACTCACCCTCGATTCTTTCTGCCGCCAGGTCTCCCAGCCGGCATGGTTGATAATGGGCAGGGCGGTCATAGCATCGCCGCCGAGGGCAGCCAGCCGCAGACGCTCGTTAATCGAATAGCCATACTCGATTCCGTATCCCAGAGCGCCGGTATCCGGGTCCATTATGATTGAGTCCATCTGCACCCCAATGTCGGAGAGCATGATGTTAAGCTGTTTGCACAGGTTTATGTCCAGTGGGGTTTTGGCGATGGCGACATGGCCATCTGAGATGCAAACGGCGGCGATAGTGCGGTAGTTTTTCTCCTCACAATTGCCTAGAGCAATGCGCTGGCCGCGTGCCGCCTCTGAAACCGCCGTCAGAACCTCGTTGTCTTTTTCCGCTACGCCTGGTCCAATGACAATAACGGGGAGGTCAACAGCCGAAAGCACCTTGTCCGCTGTGGCTTTGGCTTCGGCTGCGCCGGTATTACCTCCCTCGGGATGGGCGCTCAGCAATTTCAGCGCTATGATGTCGGCGCCAAACTCTACGGCTTTCTTAGCCCAGGTTCCCGGGTCTTTTACCGCGTCACCCCAGGCGGACAGCAGAGGCGAGGCCCAACCAGATGGCTCTCTATCATGGACTTCTATAGCTATCCTGGGTGGGTTGGGAATAGAGCCCTCAAAAGTGAGGAAGGGCAAGGTGGTCTCGCCACCGATGATAACCTCTTTTCGCCCACCACCTCCCAGTTTCACCTCTTTCACCTTACCGGTCCATTTCTCAATGGGAATCTCTACTTCGGGCATGCCAAGAAACCTCCTTTCCCTGAATCTAGCATAGAACAAGGGTCGCCTTTGCCGACCCTTGTTCTAACGGATATGTTCTTCCCATGTCCCAGCTATACCAGCCTACATAATTGGATCCATGGTCAGGGCTGGGTGCCCCTTCTCTTCGAGGAAGGGGAGCAGCTCATCCACCGTGGTAGCTGTGCTGCCATCAGCCATCTTATCCAGGAGATCGGGAACGCCCTCACGCTCACAAACCTCTTTCAATTCCTCCGCCAATTCCTCTTTTAGATTCTGCGACAGCCAGACTACCCGTTTGATGCCCCCCTGCACGGGGATGAACTTCTTGCTTGTGAGATATATCTTGCCGTGCCCCATCATCCCCGGCGTTTGGAGACCGCCGCCTACTGTGCCCATCAGGGTGGTGAAAGTCATTCCCGAAGGAGTCATGCCGTAGTCATCGCGCGAGACGATCATGACCCCGTTGGCCTCAGGAATGATAGCCATAACACATTCGCAGCAGCCACAGGTGGTCATGGGAGAATCCATCAGGGAGTAGACGGTGAACCTTTCAATATTCTTATTAGAATGCTCATAGACGAACTTGTTGACTCCTTCCCACTCACCCAGCTTCTCGTCAATTACCGCCCCCTTGAGCACTGGCTGGTTGGGGCCGTTGGGGTTGATTTCGAAAGATGCCCGGCAGTCAAGCCAGCCATAGGCGCCGCACAGGCCAACCCGCTCTGGATTGATGACACAGACGTGGTTTGGAGCAAAGGACTGGCACAGCGTACAGCTATAATAGGTATCCACAGCCTCATCGGTGAGTCCGGCCATGCGAGCGTTGCGCTCCTTATACACAGCGCGGGCCTGCTCCAGCAGCTCCTGTACCTTAGCGGGATCGCTATAAAGGGTTACCTGCACTTTGTCCACAATGGCGCCGAAATCGTTGTGCAGGCAGGTGTGCAGAATGTCACCTATGTGCCTCAGCTTGAAGCCCTTGTTGACCGCGTTCTTGTGGATGCGCATCCAGGTGATGTCGCGCTGCCCCTGGTGCGAGACTCCCTCAGCGCCATTGGTCATGTGGTGGATCTGGCGCTCCAGGACAGGCTCGAAGTCCTTCTGCATCTTGCGCCCGGCCACATCTACCACAATGGCAAGGGGCACCTTCGATCCCTCTTCGGCAGTGTCTATATCGGGGCCGACCACCTCGATCTTGCCATCCTCGATGTCGTCCAGTTCCTTCATTCGCAGCCATTCGAAGCACATACCGCCTTTGCCGCCAAACTCGACTGCCAGGTCAGACCGGCGTACTACCTCGCCTTCGAAGGCAGGGCCATAGGCAACAGGGATAGGTACTTTGGGAATCTTGATCTTGATGCCTCGCAGCTCGATGCAGCGTTGCACCAACCTCTCCGCTCTCTCAAGGTCATCCTTGCCCGGGATATCGTCGAAGGGCATGCTGACTACATGCTCGTACCTGGTGACTCCGGTGGGCAGGATATTGGGGATAACGGTGTCGGCGAAAACAGGGAAGCCATAGTTGATAGCCCCGGCGGCGGCGGCATACTTCAGGTCGTCAACCGGCCCCAGGGCGAGGACGAAGGCAAAGCAGCGAAACTTATTGTAGAGCAGAATACGGCGAAAATCACCCGGCTCGATATTGCCGAAGCTCAAGGCAGCGCGAGTGGCGAAGCCCAGGGCGTAGATGGCGGAGATGGTATCGGAGCCGAAGGGGACGATGAAAGTGTCATAACCCATCTCCACGCCCTCTTCCTGCAACTGGTCCACCATGGAGCGACCGTTGGAATCGCTGCAGAGGAAAATGAGCTGCCCCTTTGACTGCAATTCGCGCACGATCTTAACTGCTACCTCATTGCTCTTGGCAGCACCCACTATCGCAGCGAAGCCAGGCATTCGCCCATCGACCAACATAATGCCCCAGCTCCTCATCTGCGCATCATTAATGGGGCCGTTGAATTCGAAGCCATCCTTCTTCTCAGGCTGCTCGCCCTTGGCGAAGCGGACACCCTCGATGGTCTCAAAGGCGAACAGGGTTGCTGCCCCAGCGTCCAGAGTCTCCCCAAGATAAGGCAACCACAGGTTCTCCCTGGGCAGCGGCGGCACTAGGCTCTTGGCATGTTCCACCACCGGTATCAGGTCGCCCAGCTTCTCTACCTTGTGCCCCAGAAGACCGTAGATCGTGGGCAGGTAGTATACCGTACCCCCACCCGCTGTATCCTTGAATTCAATGGGAGTATCAGGCCCCAGTTTCCCCAAAGCATCCTGGAGCTGCTTATCAGCTTCCTCAACAGCGCCTTGAGCACCTCTAATTGCCGAGGTGGCAATGAATCTAGACATCTTTCTCTGCCTCCCTTAGTATCTTCGAAAGTCGCCAGACATCGGGGCATCGATGGGATTGGTTGCGCTCATCCGGCTGCCAGCCTGGAACCCAGGGCTAGTTCCCTGTACTCTGTCTTCCCCGGAACAGATGGGGACCGCCCTTAGCAGCTCTTGAGCCTGGGCAACGCGGCCTTCATCAGCTTGGACGCTGACCACGATGCCACCCGATGCGATGCCAAACTGATAGTAGTTGACGGTTTCCTCGGGGACGCCCATTTCTGTCAACTTGCTTACATCGGATGCTGGTTTGATATCGGTACCCAGATCCTTCGCCCTTTCCGCACTGGTGACAACTACTATCTCCTCTTCCTTAAAGCCCTTGGCCTTGAGCCCACTTATTGCCTCCTTTGCTTCCCCTGGCTCTCGGAAAAGCTTTGCCGCTACTTTGGCCATAGCACACTCCTTGATTCAGCTTTGTATAGCGCTTAATTGAATTGCGAAGCAAATAAAAAGAGGCCCCATCACTTTTAGCTCTCCACGCACAAAGTGACAAAGCCCTTCAACCGGAAAAGCCAACGGTAACTCACAGTAGATTCAGGAGCGCCGGTAGGATAACCTGCAGCCCCAAACGATGATTTTAGCATAGGCCCAAAGGCTAGTCAAGATTAGCTACCCGCAACCACGTTTATGGCAACCTAGAACCGACGATGCAGCAGCACTGCCATACGCCCCGCCCAACGCATGAAACCACCGTTACTTCTCGGCCTGCTCTTTATTCGCGTCCCTGAGCTTGGCCTCTTCCTCCTCCACCAGTACGCGGCGCAGGACCTTGCCGATCAGGGTCTTGGGCAGCTCATCCCTGAACTCCACCAGCTTTGGCATCTTGTAGCGGGCCAGTCGTGGCTGGCAGAATTCGGTGATCTCATCGGGAGTGACGGTTTCTCCCTCCCGGAGCACAATGCAGACTTTCACCGTCTGACCCCGGTAGGGGTCGGGGACGCCGAAACAGACCGCCTCCTTGATCTTGGGATGCTCGTAGAGAACCTCCTCGACCTCGCGAGGATAGATGTTGAAGCCACCAGCGATGATCATCTCTTTCTTGCGATCTACGATACTGAAGAAGCCATCCTCGTCCATCCTGGCCAGGTCGCCGGTATAGAGCCAGCCCTTGCGCAACGCCATCTCCGTTTCCTTGGGCCGGTTCCAGTAGCCTTTCATCACCTGGGGGGCCCTGATGACCAGTTCTCCTACCTCCCCCACGGGCAACTCCTTCTCCCCAGTCTCCGCGTCCATTATCTTCGCCTCCACATCTGGCAGAGGCACCCCGATGGTTCCCGTCTTGCGCATTCCCACAACGGGGTTGGCGTGGGTGGCGGTGGGAGCCTCACTGAGGCCGTAGCCCTCCGCCAGATTACCTCCGGTCAGCTCCTCGAACTGCTGCTGTACCTCCAATGGGAGCGGTGCGGCGCCGCTGTTGCAGAGCTTGATGGAGCGCAAATCGTATTTGCTCACGTCGGGATGGCTGTTGAGTGCAACGTACATGGTGGGCACGCCGGGGAAGAAGGCGGGCTTGTACCGATTGATCGCCTTGAGCACCTGTTCGGTTTCCCAGCGGGGCAGCAGCACCATCGCCGCGCCTCCGAGCACGGCGAAATGCATTACCACAACCATGCCATATACGTGGAAGAGGGGCATCACTCCCAAAATCACCTCTTTCCCTTCGTCGAGGCCCAGAGGCTCCCCCCAGGCTCTCATCTGATAAATGTTGGCAAGCACGTTAAAGTGTGTTGCTACCGCAGCCTTGCTGAGGCCAGTGGTTCCTCCCGTGTACTGAAACATCACGACGTCATCGGGGTCTACAGCTACAGAGGTCGGTGTGGGGTCGAAGCGATGTAACAGGTCTTGGAATTTGTGGATATTCTTCACCTTCGGGATTCTGACGCGATGTCCCTCCTGGCGTTCCACAAACATGGTGAACATTTTCCGGCTCTGCGGAGGGAGATATTCTTTGATATTGGTCACCACCACGTTTTTCAGGTTGGTTCGCTCCTTCAACCCCATCACCGTTCTGTAGAAAAGGCTGAGAACGATGATGGTCTCAGCACCGCAGTCATTCAGTTGGAACTCGATCTCCCGCGGGGAGTAGAGAGGATTGGTGGCCACCACTATGCCTCCCGCCTTGAGAACCGCGTAGTAGCTGATGACGAACTGGGGGCAATTGGGCAGGAGCAGGGCCACCCTGTCACCTTTCTTGACCCCCATGTCGATAAGAGCGTTGGCCAGCCTGTTGGACTTCTCGGCCAAGTCTCGGTAGCTCATCAAATATTCGTCGTCGAAAGCTCCGGGGAAGATAATAGCGGTCTGCTTTGGAAAGCGGCTCGCCGATTCCTCCAGCAGCTGCTGCAGGGCAACGCGCGGGTAGTCGATAGTTTCGGGCACGCCGGGATCATAATGCTTCAACCATAGCTTCTCCATGAGAACCCCCCTCCATTCAAGCCCTCAAAGCTAAGACAAGATGTAGATTGGGAGTGCGTTCGCTTGAACAATCTGTGCAAGATCAGCTTGCCCTTAGCAGGTAAACCTCCCCACCTCTATGGTCTCGTCGGCAATACCCCTCCGCAACAGTACGGCGTTTAGAGGAGTGAACTGCGAGACTTTCCTCAATGTCGCCAGTTGACTGTCAAGCGCGTCTCCCGTCTCCATCGCCGCCAGTAGCTGCCGGGCATAGCCCACAATTCTAACCATAGCATCGTTCACGTAGAGCCGCACCATGTCTATTTTCGTTTTCGACTGCTGCTCCCCGACAGACTCGATGGCCTTAAGCGCCCTGAGAAGGCCGCTGTCCATGGCATAGACCTCCTGGGCAATGTCGGCCAGTAGGCCCAGGACCTCCTGTTCCTCCTCTATGGCCGTCCCGTACTTCTGCGCCGCACCGCCACACAAGAAAAGGAATATCTTCTTCGCCCTGTCCACGAGCCTTCGCTGGTATCCTAGAGGACCATCATCTGCGCTGGGAGCCAGAGGCTCCATTGCTGGCAGTTCGGCTTTCACTTTCTCGGCCTCGGCGAAGAGGGGTATCTCGCCCTTCAACGCATTCCTCAGCAACATCCCGGTGATGAGAAGCCTGTTTATCTCATTTGTCCCTTCGAATATCCTGAATATCCGGTTGTCCCGGTAGATCCTCTCCACGGGGTAGTCCTCACAATAACCGTAGCCCCCATACATCTGGACCGCCTCATCGGCCACATAGGCTAACATCTCCGAGCAGTAGACCTTGTTTATAGAGCACTCAACGGCGTACTCCGCTATGCTCCTCGCGCTTTGCCTGCCCACGTCCTCAGCGGTCCGGTCCACGGTGGCAAGGATTGCGTCAATGAGCCCGCCAGACCGATAGACCATGCTCTCGGCTATGTACGTCCTCGTTGCCATCTCGGCGATCTTGTGCTTCATCAGCCCAAACTGGCATATCGGCTTGCCAAACTGCACCCTTTCCTTGGAGTATCCCACGCTGCTCTCTATGGCTAGCTTGGCCACACCTACGCACCCCGCGGCCAGTTTGAATCTGCCCAGGTTGAGGATGTTGAAGGCTACAATATGCCCTCTTCCGATTTCAAAGAGAACATTCTCCACCGGCACCTTGGCACCATCGAGGAATATGCTGCAGGTGGAGGAGCCGCGAATTCCCATCTTCTTCTCCTCCGTCCCGGTGGATACCCCCTCGAAATCCCTCTCCACTATGAAGGCAGTCATCTTGTCAGCACCATCAACCTTGGCGTAGGTGAAAATAATGTCGGCAAAGCCACCGTTGGTAACGTACTGCTTGGTGCCGTCGAGCTTATAATACTTGCCGTCGGCTGACAGTTTTGCCGTTGTTTTTATTGACATAGCATCGGTGCCCGCCTCCGGCTCCGTCAATGCGTAGGATCCGATCTTTTCACCCCGAGCCATAGCGGGAAGGTACTTCTCCTTTTGGTCTCTGTTGCCAAAGAAGACCAGCGGCATCGAGCCTATCCCAGTGTGGTCGTTCATGGTCAGTCCGAAGGACCCTGACAACGCCGAGTGCTCGCCGATTAGCAGGGAGGCTATAACATCCATTTCCGCGCCGCCGTATTTCTCCTCGATATCCACCCCCAGGAGCCCCAGTTCTCCCGCCTTCAGCATAAGCTTGCGGGTCAGATCCCAGTCCTTATGCTCTAGCTGCTCAATCTGGGGTACTACCTCATTCTTAATGAAGCGTTCGGTGGTTTTGACTATCATCTCGTGCTCCTCGCCAAAGTCCTCAGGTGTGAAAACCTCTTTGGCAGGCACCTCTTCAAGGAAGAACGAGCCACCCTTTCTGATGACCTTCTGCTCCATGTCTTCCTCCTTCCTTATTCTGCTCTTTCGAATATGCCCGCTGCCCCCATGCCACCCCCGATGCACATAGTGACTATACCATATCTGGCCTTCCGCCGCTCCATCTCATAGAGCAGCTTCGTGGTGAGATACACCCCGGTGCAGCCCAGGGGATGTCCCAGGGCAATGGAACCGCCATTGACATTCAGCCTACTGGTGTCAATCCCCAGTTCCCTGACCACATATAGTGATTGGGAGGCAAACGCCTCGTTTAGCTCTATGAGATCAACCTGATTGAGAGAGATTCCAGCGTATTTCAGTGCCTTGGGAACAGCCGCTACCGGCCCTATGCCCATGATTTCGGGATCAACCCCTCCTACACCAAATGACCTGAAGACGGCCATGGGCTTCAGCCCCAACTCCTTCGCCTTCTCCCCAGACATGACAACCGCAGCTGCCGCCCCGTCATTCATGGGGCAGGAGTTGCCCGCAGTCACCGAGCCGCCGGCGCGAAAGAGTGGCCTCAACTTGGAAAGCCTATCCAGGGAGGTGTCGAACCTCACGCATTCATCCCTGTCAAAGGTCTTCTCCAGTTTCACTGCCTTTCCATCTTCAAAAATACGATCAACCACCCGCAGGGGCAAGATCTGCTCCTTGAATGTCCCCTCGTTGAGAGCCCTGATTGCCTTCTGATGGCTCTCAAAGGCGAACGCATCCTGGTCCTCTCTACTTATATTGAAACGCTGGGCCACATTCTCTGCGGTGAGCCCCATTGTTATGTATGCCTGGGGGAGGGTCTCCATCAAGTCCGGGTCGGGCAGCGGCTTGTTCCCTCCCATCGGCACAAGGGTCATGTGCTCCACCCCAGCCGCCACCACCACGTCGGCGAAGCCGCACATAATGCGCTGGCAGGCGTTGGCAATGGCATCGAGCCCGGAGGCACAGTACCTGTTCACCGTCATCCCCGGCACCTGATAGGATAGCCCCGCCTTGAGGGCGATGACCCTGCCAATGTTCATTCCCATCTCTGCCTCAGGGAAGGAGCAGCCCATGACGAGATCATCCACATCTTCGGGTTTCAACCCATTGGCCCTTCTGACTGCTTCCTTGACCACCTCCGTGGCTGTATGCTCAGGCCTTGTGTTTCTAAAACTGCCTGTTATCGCCCTTGCCAGGGCTGTCCTCACTGCTGATACTATTACTGCTTCCCTCATCCTGTTATCTCCTTTTTTTCGCCCGTTGTCCCAATGCAGTGTGTTGGGCAAGCCACTTTGGAAGTAACTTCAAACGTTATTTGTTAACAGGGTGAAAAGGGCTAGTTCCTCAGCGGTCTGTTGGTCTCAACAAAGTGTTTCATCCTGGCCTGGGTCTTCTCCTCCCCACACAGGGAAAGGAAGGCCTCCCTTTCCAGATCGAGCAGGTATTCCTCCGTCACCAGGGTATTGTGGTCCACATCGCCGCCAGTGAGCACATACGCCAGCTTCTTCGCGATTACGGCGTCATGGTCGGTTATGTACAACCCTCCCTGCAGCAGATAGATCAGGAGCTCCAGGAGAGCCATCCCGCTCCTGCCGGTCACCCTGATCTCGTCTCTCGGCCTCGGCGGGCGGTAGCCCTCCTTGACCAGGTTGAGTACCGATTGCTTGGCATCGTACAGCAGTTGCTCCAAGTTCATTGTAATCTTGTCGTGCGGGCGTATGAAGCCAAGCCCCCTGGCTTCTTGCGCGCAGGTGGA
>JAUXAX010000031.1 GCA_030619685.1 Dehalococcoidia bacterium | reverse complement strand
CATTCCGATTCCAGGGAGGCCACGGCGAAGGCCATCGATCTGGTACGCATGGCTGTGGCAAAAGTCGCGCGCCATGAGTCTCTTTTCCCCAAACAGGTGGGCCTCACCAAGCGTGCCCTGGTAATCGGTGGTGGCATTACGGGAATACAGGCAGCTCTGGATATAGCTTCCGCCGGTCACGAAGTGGTCCTGGTGGAGAAAGAGCCCAGCATCGGGGGGCGCATGGCCCAGTTAGATAAAACCTTCCCCACCCTTGATTGCTCGGCTTGCATACTGACCCCGAAGATGGTTGATGTGTCCCAGCATCCTAACATCACCCTCCTCACCTACTCCGAGGTGAAAGAGGTAAGGGGGTTCGTGGGCAATTTCGAGGTGGATATCCTGAAACAGGCGAAAATGGTTGACCACACAAAGTGTACTGGCTGCGGCACCTGCTGGCAGAAGTGCCCGGAGAAGGTGCCCTCTGAGTTCGACTTGGGCTTGGGCCAACGCACAGCCGTCTATATACCTTTCCCCCAGGCGGTTCCCAACATGCCGGTGATCGACCTGGAGAATTGCCGCTATCAGAAGTATCTTGAATGGGCAAAGACGGAGGAAGGCAAGAAGCCTCCCGAGTGCCGCATCTGTGAGAAGCTTTGCCCGGTAGAAGCCATCGATTGGGAGCAGCGGGACGAGGTTGTAACCGAAAAGTTCGGTGCTATCGTAGTTGCCACCGGCTTTAAGACCTTCGACTACAGTGTCTACGGTGAGTATGGCGGAGGAAGGTATCCTGATGTCATCAGCTCGCTCCATCTGGAGCGGCTGATGTCCGCTGCAGGGCCCACCGAGGGCGAGGTGCTCCGACCCTCAGATGGTGCCCACCCCAAGAGTGTAGTCTTCATCCAGTGTGTGGGATCGCGTGATGACAAGGTAGGGCGGCCCTATTGCAGCAAGGTCTGCTGCATGTATACGGCAAAGCACGCCATCATGCTCAAGGAGCATGACCCCGATGTCCAATGCTATGTCTTCTATATAGATGTTCGTGCTGGGGGCAAGGACTTCGAGGAGTTCACGCGTCGTGCCCAGGATGAAGCCGGCGCAGTTTACCTCAGGGGAAGAGTCTCACACATCTACCAGGAGGGGAAGAAACTCAAGGTTTTGGGCGAGGATTCACTCATGGGGAGGCTGGTTGAGATCGACGCTGACCTGGTTGTGCTGGCAACAGGCATGGAGCCTTGCGATAATGCTGACGTGATCGCCCAAACCCTTAACATCAGCTATGATATTTACAACTTCCTGGTCGAAGCCCACCCCAAGCTGCGTCCGGTGGAGACCCAGACAGATGGCATATTCGTCGCCGGTACCTGTGTCGGTCCCCGCGACATCCCTGAGTGCGTAGCACATGGCAGCGCCGCTGCAGCCAAGGCTATAGGCTTGCTCAGCCAGGATAGCCTCACCACAGACCCGCTTACCGCTATTGTTGACCCGATGAAGTGCGTCGGCTGCTTCGCCTGCAAAGAGGTCTGCCCGTTCAATGCAATCGAGGAACAAGTCACCAGGGATGGCCGCGCCATCTCCTCGATCAACGAAACCCTGTGCAAGGGCTGCGGGCTCTGCATAGTAGCCTGCCGCCCCGGGGCGATCAACCTGCGCGGCTTCACCAGTCAGCAACTGCTTTCGGAGGTCTTGACGCTTGTCGGCAGATAACGAACCCCTGATTATTGGCTTTCTGTGCAACTGGTGCAGCTACGCTGGTGCGGATATGGCCGGCACCAGCCGTAAGGCCTACCCGCCCAACATCCGCATCATACGCGTCCCCTGTTCAGGTAGGGTTGACCCGTTGTTGATAGTCAAGTGCTTTGAGGGAGGCGCTGATGCCGTCCTGGTCGCTGGCTGCCACCCCGGAGATTGCCACTACAATGAGGGCAACTACTATGGTCGCCGTCGCTTCGCAGTACTGCGAGAGCTGCTCGACTTCATGGGCATAGAGAAGGAGCGGTTTCGAATAGAGTGGGTCTCAGCGTCAGAGGGAAAGCGGTTTGCCAAGATCGTCTCTGAGTTCACCGAGGATATGACCAACCTGGGATCAAGGAAAGTGAGCTGATGGGAGCGGACTTTACTCAGCAGATTAGAGACAAGGCTAGGGAACTGCTGGAAAAGGGCACGGTAGAATGCGTCATCGGCTATGAGACCGGCAGTGATGGCGTCAGCGCACGCCCGGCTTTCATCTATGATCCCGCAGCGGTCGACCGGCTGGTCTTCGACAACACATGCAGCCACAACCTGGTGAAGTATCTCCTCGATAAGAAAGGTAGACCTACCGCTGTGGTGGTCAAGGGCTGTGACTCCCGGGCCCTGAATCTCCTTCTCAGCGAGAAGCAGATGCAACGCGACCAAGTATTCGTTATCGGCGTGGTCTGCCCCAGTGTAGTGGAGTGGGGCTGGAACAAGCGCAGCGAGCAGATTCAGAAACGCTGCGACTGGTGCCGACAGCACACGCCTGTAGTCTATGACTTCCTGGTGGGTGAGCCTGTGACCGAGGAGCCTCCCGCCGAGTTTGCCGATGTCGCGCAGATGGAGGCCAAGACGGCGGAGGAGAGAGCCGCTCTCTGGCAGGAACAAGCGGCACGTTGCCTTCGCTGCTATGCTTGCCGCCAGGCTTGCCCCGGCTGCTATTGCATTGACTGTTTCGTGGAAGAGCTCGACCCGGAATGGGTGGGAATCAGGATAGCCCCTGACGAGAACTTGATGTGGAATACGATCCGCGCATTTCACCTGGCAGGACGCTGCATCTCCTGCAACGAATGCGAGCGAGTCTGCCCGGTTAACATACCTCTCAGCCTGCTCAACAGAAAGTTGGAGCGGGAAGTGCTCACCCTGTTCGACTATCGGCCGGGCATGAGCAGTGATGCCCTCGCGCCCTTAATCACCTTCAAGAAAGACGAAAAACTGGGAATAGGAGAATGACGAAGATTCTGGGGAGAAAGGAGCTGGAATCCTGGCTCAGCAGCATCATGCGGGAACGAACCCTGTTCGCTCCCAAGCGCGTCGACGATGTCACCCTATTCTCTCCCGTTCAATCGGTGGATGAGATTGCATTCGATTTTGAGAACACAACCCTCTCACCCAAGGAATTGTTCTTCCCCAGAACCGACACTTTGTTTACTATCGAGCGGAGAAATGGGGATATGGAGATCACGCCTGCCGTTATCGACGGGGAGACGGTCATCTTTGGCATCCGCCCCTGTGACGCCCGAGGGATTGCTATGCTCGACGGCCCCTATCTAGACGATCCTGCCGACTCCCTCTGGGCTCAGCATCGAGACAAAACGACTCTTATCGGTCTCTCCTGTGCCAAGCCCGCACCTCAGTGCTTCTGCACAAGCATGGGCAGCGCTCCCAATGACTCCTCTAACGTTGATATAATGCTTACCGAAGTAGACGAGGGCTATGCGGTCGAAACCGTTACCGAAAAGGGCAAGAGGCTTCTCCAGGGCGTAGAACTCAAGGACTCAGACGTAAAGCCTTCAGTGCCTTCCTGCGATACCGATGTCCCTGCCGAAGGAATCGTCGAAGCCGCACAAAAGGTGTTCGATGACCCTTACTGGAGCCGGTTAGCAGACCGCTGTATTCATTGCAACATTTGCGCATACGTCTGTCCCACCTGCTACTGCTTCGATATACGAGACCGCAGTGATGGAGGAAAGATAGAGCGGATACGCACCTGGGAGAGCTGCCAGTCAAAGGGCTTCACTCGCATCGCCGGCGGCTATGATCCCCGTGCAGATAAGGGAACTCGCCTCCGACAGCGCTTCTGTCACAAGCTGCTCTATTTTCCGCAGCAGTTCGGGCCCCTTTGCTGCGTAGGTTGCGGCCGCTGTGTAATTGCCTGCCCGGTGAATATAGATATCAGGGAGATCATCTCCGATCTTCAAGGACTAGGAGCTGAAGTTGGTCAAGGAAGCAACTGAAAAGGTAGTCCCAAACCCCTTTGTGCCCTATCCAGCTACACTGAAGAGCGTCGTCGATTTGACCCCTGACGTCAGGCTTTTCACCCTGGAGCTTGATAGGGCTGAAGACGGGTTCGACTATAAACCGGGGCAGTTTGCCTTCGTCTCCGCATTCGGGGTGGGCGAGTGCCCCCTTGGATTGACCTCTGTAACCCATCGCAGAGAGGGCCTGCAGTTCGCAGTGAGAAGGGTGGGCACTGTTACCAATGCCCTTCACCAGCTCGAGCCGGGGGCCAAAACAGGGGTACGAGGCCCCTTCGGGAACTTCTTCCCCCTGGATGATTACAGAGGAAAGAACATCATAATCATCGGCGGCGGCATAGGTTTCGCCCCGCTACGCCCGGTGATCAATACTATCCTCGACAATCGCGACGACTACGCCGACATCCTGATCCTCAACGGGGCACGCACTCCTCAAGACTTGTGTTTCGCCGCCGAGTTCGATGATTGGGCGGGTTCTCCGCGGACCAAGCTCGAACTGACGGTTGACGCTGGCGACGAGAACTGGGAGGGCAGAGTGGCGCTCATCCCCGATGTGGTGACCGAGCTTGGGCCTTCGCCAAAGGATGCTATCGCCATCATCTGCGGCCCTCCGATCATGATCAAGTTCACCCTCACCAGGCTGAAGCAGTTGGGCTTTGCCAACGAACAGATCGTGACCACGCTTGAGGGCAAGATGAAGTGCGGTTTGGGCAAATGCTTTCGCTGCAACGTCGGCGAGAAATACGTCTGTAGAGACGGCCCCGTCTTTACCTTCGACCAGATCTCCCAGTTCATAGAGCAGTTCTGACATAATCTACCCCCTCCTCACAGATATCGTTTAGCAACGTATTTCTTCTCCGCTCGCTGTGGATGTTTTCATCCACAGCAAACCTCAGTGATTTTCCCCAGATTTCTCGTCACAATTTCAGCGTATCTCCTCAGATGAAATATGCGGCTCCAATCTAAGACAGTATTAGCGATAAACTACAAACCTAAGTTCTCAAACCTTTCAGCGAATGTGCCCATCTTGGTCTTTTCCTCTGCGACTGTCTCCTTAGAAGGGGGAGCGCTTTTTGAGCATTTTTTTTGCCCCTATTGCAAAATGTGCAAATTCCCGTGTATAATATGCGGCGAATTGTAGTACGCTACATACTACATATCTCGGACACAATAAAGAAAGGAGGGCAACATGTCAAAACTCAAGGGAACTGCCTGCATCTTGCTCGCGCTCGTCATGGTGCTGACCTTGGTCGCAGCAACAGCGTGCGAAGAGGAAGAGGAGGGTCCTCTCGCGATCGGGCAACTCAGCTCTCTCACGGGCGACCTCTCAGACTACGGGCCATCCCACGTCACCGCAGCCCATATGGCCGTAGGCGATATCAATCAGGCCGGAGGAATACTAGGTGCTGATGTGACCATCGTCGTACGCGACACCGGCACAAGTCCTGTTCAGGGCGTTGACGCTGCCCGTGCTCTAGTTGACATCGACAACGTTGCAGTGATCGTGGGCGCTCTCTCCAGCGGAGTCACCATCGCTGTGGCGAACTCGGTGACCGTGCCCAACAGCATTCTCCAGATTACGGCAGCCTCCACCAACCCGGGCGTATCGGTGCTGGAGGACAATGACTTTCTCTTCCGGACCACCGTCGGTGACAAAGCCCAGGGCGCAGTCTTGGCAAGGCTCGCGCTGGAGCTGGGCTACCAGACCGCCTCGGCACTGTACGTCAACAACGCCTACGGCCAGGGGCTGGCTGACGCCTTCGCGACAAACTACGAAGCGGCGGGCGGCACAGTCCTGGAGCTGGTACCCCACGAGATGGTGGTGCCCACCTACGCCTCGGAGCTTAGCCTGGCAACCGCGGGTAATCCCGATGTTCTGTTAGCCCTGAGCTACCCCGAGAGCGCTGAGACCTACCTCCGTGAGGCCATAGAGGGTGCCTACATTGACACCTTCCTCTTCTGTGACGGTACTATGTCGCCCGACATGAATAGGGCGGTGGGAGTGGAGCACCTGGAAGGTACCTACGGAACAGTGGCAGGCGCTAATGTCACAGAAGTCCAGCTCGACTTCGAGGAGATGTGGGTAGCTGCTTGGGGTAAAGCGTCTCAACTTCCATATCGGACTACGACCTACGATGCAGTGGTACTGATGGCGCTGGCTGCGGAGAAGGCCGGCACCACTACCGACAGCGCCGCGATCAGGGACGCGCTGCGCGACGTCGCCAACCCGCCGGGCGAGGTGGTTGGGCCCGGTGTTGACAGCATCTCGCGGGCGCTCGAGCTCATCGCAGCGGGAGAGGATATCAACTACGAGGGCGCTGGGGGCTCACAGGACTTCGACGAGAACGGCGATGTCTTCACCACCATCGCGATCTGGAAGATCGACGAGAACGGGGAGATTGTCTCGACCGGTCGGTTCGAGCTACCCTAGGCAAAGATAGCAAAGCTCGCTGTGGTTGAAGCAGGCCTTGAGGAGTAGAAGCGGGGGCTGCTTATCTCTCTATGGCTCGGGGCGGGCAGCCCCCGCCGGTCGCTCAATGTGCCGTGATATCCTTCGCTCTTCCCCAAGGATACCGCCGGGTCGCAGCAGGATAGCGGCCACGATGAGCACTCCGATCATGACAAAACGGAAGTTGGGGTCGGAAAGGAAACCCGGTAGGAACTGAGTCCCGGTCCAGATACCCCATACCACAAAGGCGCCCAGGATCGCCCCCCTATTATTGCCACTGCCTCCCACCATCAGCATTGCCCAGATGACGAAGGTAGCCAGCAGGGGATCGAAGGTCGAGGGCCCGACAAAGCGTATGTGGTGGGCGTACAGGGCACCGCCGATACCCATGATTACCGCTCCCAGTATGAATGACTGGAGCTTGAAGCTGAACACATTCTTGCCGCTGGCCGCAGTAGTCACTTCGTCCTCTCGAATAGCTTTGAGCACCCTTCCCCAGGGAGATTTGATGACCCGTTCCACAGCTATGTACAGGATAACGAGTACGACTATCACCACTCCTATGTACAGGTAATCGTAGTTCTCGGGGGAGACCAGGTCTCCCATGAACCTCGGGATGCGGTACAGACCCTTTGAGCCGTTGGCCAGCCACCTCTCGTTGAGGAAGATGAGGCGGACGCTCTCAGCAATGCCCAGCGTAGCAATAGCCAGATAGTCCTCCCTCAATCTGAGGGTTATGGAGCCAATAATCAAGGCCAGAAGCCCACAGGCAGCTCCTGCCCCGAGCAAGGCCACGACAAACCACAGGTCGCCAACACCTATGAGTGCCGGTAGGTCACCCCCGAACTTGAAATCTTCGAAGAATACGGGGTTTGGCGCGGGGGTGGTGAGCAGCGCTGCCGTGTATGCACCCAGGGCGAAGAAGCCGGCGATGCCGATGTTGAACAGGCCGGTGAAACCCCAATGCACGTTGAGTCCCAGGGAAAAGATGGCGTAGATGCCTGCCATGATCGCATAACCCGTGATGTAGCCAACGATGCCTTCCATCAGTCTCTCACCCCAAAAAGCCCCCTTGGGCGCAAAAGGAGCGTAATGATCATGATTCCGAAGGCGATGGCAGGTTTATAGGCCGGGGTGATCCACTGGGTAGAGACCTCGGCAGTGACCCCTATGATTAGGGCACCTGCCAGCGCCCCATAGGGATTCCCGATGCCGCCCACGATCACCGCGGCGAAGAGTGGGATCAGAATCCGCCAACCCATGATGGGAAAAAGCTGAGCCTGAAAGACCGCCAGCAGAACTCCCGCTGTGGCCGCCAGTGCAGCACCTATAGCCCAGGTCCACCAGATAATGCGCTCCGTGTTGATGCCGCTGACCCGGGCCAACTCCAGATTGTCCGAGGTAGCCCGCATGGCCTTGCCCATCTTGCTGCGGGTAAGGAACAGGTAGAGGGCCAACACCAGGATCACCGTTAATGCTCCAATGAATATCCAGTCCGGCGGAATCCGTACTCCCATTGGAAGCTGGTAGAAGAGCTTGGATAGCCGGGGATACTGCTCCGTACCCCCACCCCAGATGACCTGGACAAGGCCACGCAGCGCGATGGCCACGCCAAGCGATGTCATGGCCAGCACCACCATGCTCACGCCCCGGCGCCGCAAGCGCCTGTATATTAATCTGTCTAATATGAGTGCTGTGGCCACCACGGCCAGCATAGTCAGAGGAAGCGCAATCAACAGGGAATAGCCGAACGTGAAGGGTCCGAAGCCAGTACTGTGGGGGAGGAGGGTCCCCAGCAGGAAGAACGCGATGTAGGCGCCCCAGGTCATGAAGTCGCCATGGGCGATGTGAGCGAACTTGAGGATACCGTACACCATTGAGAGGCCAATGGCGCCGAGGCCGATGATCGTCCCCAAGAACAGGCCATTGACCACGAGGTTCATCTTGATGATTGAGAGGAAAGCGAGAACGAGCACCAGCAGCACGACTGCCAGCACTGTGCGGCCAACGGTCACGCGCAGCGGCAAGCGGTGGGCTACCTGCTCGAGCATTGCCACATTCCTATCGTCCGAGGTAGAGCCGTGCGACCTCTGGATTCTCCAGAAGCCTTTCGCCGCGATCCTCGAGCTGGTTCTGCCCCGAAGCCAGGACATAACCCCGGCTGGAGAGCTTCAGTGCCTGATGGGCATTCTGTTCTACCAAGACGATAGCCACACCAGTCCTGTTAATCCCGAGAATCTTCTCAAGCACCAATGTCACCAGGTTGGGAGCGAGCCCCGCTGAGGGCTCATCCAAGAGCAGCAGGACAGGGTCTAACATCAAGGCTCGGGCCAAAGCCAGCATCTGTCGCTGCCCGCCGGACAACCTCCCCGCCCTCTCCCTGGGCCTCTCGGCCAGGTCCGGGAAAAGATCATATATCTCCGCTATCCGCGGTCGAAAGTCGTCGGTGCGCACAAAGGCTCCCATCTCAAGGTTCTCGTGGACAGTAAGGGAGGGAAAGACGTTGCTGGACTGAGGAACGTAACAGATGCCCTTGCGCACGATCGACTCGGGCGCCACGCCGGTGATATCCTCCCCCCGGAAACTGACCTGGCCTTTCTTGGCCTCCACCAACCCAACGATGGTCTTCAGCAGAGTGGACTTCCCCGAGCCGTTGGGCCCGATAATGGTGACGATTTCCCCCTCATCCACGGCGATAGACACCCCATGAAGTATCTCTGTCTCGCCGTAGCCGGACACGACCTCGCGGACCTGCAGTAGGCTCATCAACTCGGCCCGCCTAGATAGGCCTGCAACACCCGCTGATCCTGCTGTACTTCCTCAGGCGAGCCCTCCGCGATAATCTCGCCATTGCTCATGACGATAATGGGGTTGCACAGGCGCATCACCAGGTCCATATCATGCTCGATGAGCAGAAAGGTGAGGTGCTTTTCTTTGCAGGACCTGCGGATGTATTCAACCAATTGGTTCATCAGGGTGGGGTTCACCCCGGCACCGGGTTCGTCCAATAGGACCAAGTGAGGTTCGGCCATCAACGTTCTAGCCAGCTCCAGCAGCTTCTTCTGCCCCGAAGAGAGGTTGCCCGCATACTCGTCGATCAGGTCCAGCAGGTTTACGAAGCGTAAGACCTCCACCGCCCGTGCCTCGATCTCCCTCTCTTGACGCTTGACTCGCCAGGGAAGCAGCCACGCGCTCCAAATGCGCTCCCCCGCTTGCTGACTGGGCACCACCATCAGGTTCTCCAGGACGGTCATCCGCCTCAGTTCCCGGGGTATCTGGAAGGTGCGCACGATCCCCTGGCGAAAGACCTTATGGGGAGCGAGTCCATCTATCCGCCTTCCTTCAGAGAAGATCTGGCCGCTCGTGCACTGCAAGAAACCAGTGATCAGGTTAAAGAGCGTGGTCTTGCCCGCCCCGTTGGGGCCGATCAGCCCTGTGATGGTGCCGCGCCGCACCTGAAAGGAGCAGCGGTTGACCGCTCTGACCCCGTCGAAGTCCTTGACTACGTCTCGTATTTCGAGGATATGATCAGGCTCTTTCATCCTGTCACCAGGCAGAAAATGATGGCGCAATCTGTGAACCTATGCTGGAAGTATTATGGCATAAGGCTCCCTGCGTTGCAAATGAGATGTATTTCGCCGCGACGCTCTTTCAACTCCGAACGGAGAGCGCCTTGCGCTATGGAAACAAGCTGATTATGATGTACGAGAGCAGGATATGGTGTACACGGACGAGACAAGAGAGAGGCTCGTACCATCAACGACTTGGTGAGCGCCTTCATGGATGACCTTACCTATAAACTGGTGGCAAGCGGTAGAGACTTGAAAGGTGCCTTCGATGTGAGGAGGCAGGTGTTCGTTGAGGAGCAAGGTATCTCAGAAGACCTGGTGTTCGATGGCCGCGACCAGGAAGCACTGCATATTGTGGTCAAGGATGGAGAGCAAGTCATCGGCACTGCCAGGGTTCTGTTCTTGGCTGACAATCAAGCAAAACTAGAGAGAATGGCTGTCACAGAAGCTTTCCGCCGCAAAGGAATCGGAAGGAGGATTATTTCCTTTCTGAATAAAGAACTAAGGAACAAGCAGGTAGAGCAAGTAGTCCTCCATGCCCAACATGGAGTTGTTGAATTCTATAGGTCATGCGGCTTTGAGGAATCAGGCCTGCCTTTCTGGGAAGCCAACATCAAGCACACAAAAATGCAGAGACGACTCTAACTCGACCTATTGAAAGGCAGCTTCGAGTGCTCAATTCCCAGATAACAATCCTTCCTTTGCTTCGCCCCCCATTCTGGAGTAATCACGGAGACCGTGAGCCACATTGAGAGTTCTATAGGCAATGCAGGGACTTTGCTGTATACTCACGGGATAAGTAGAGATTGAAGGAGGTCTCATGGATTACAGACACATGACTGCATCCTGTGGACTGGATTGCTTCAACTGTCCGGTATATCTAGCACGCGCGGACGAAGGGCTTAGAACAAAGATTTCTCATAATATGGGTATTCCTGTGGAACAGGCAAGCTGTCAGGGATGTCGCAACGAAAGGGGAACGATACCTTTTCTCAATATAAATGAACCGTGTAGTGTCTACAAATGCACCGAGGGGAAAGGTATCGATTTTTGTTGTGACTGCTCCGATTTTCCCTGTGACCATCTTCATCCCTATGCGGACAAAGCATCCCTGCTGCCGCACAATACCAAGGTCTTCAATCTATGTCTAATCAAGAAGATGGGGTTGGAGGCATGGGCGGAAACCAAGGCGAAAAGCGTAAAGAGCAAATACTTCAAAGGAGAGTTTAAGCTATAGATTATTGCTGTTTTCTAAGAGCCACCGTTCAGCTCGCCGAATTCGTAAAGTATGACAGCAGCCGCTACCAACCCAGCGGTCTCAGCCCTCAGTATACGGCTCCCCAAGCTTACAGGCCCGATTCCGCAACTTCGGGCAAATTCCTCCTCCTCAGCGGAGAATCCACCCTCAGGGCCGACAAAGATGCTGACCTCGGTGGCGTTCTCCGTTTTGGGAAGGCTCCTCAGGACACCGCCGATGCCCCTCACCTTTTCCCCCTCCCAGGGCAACAGGGAGACCCCTGTTGCCGACTCGCAAGCCTCCCTGAACCGGGTCACGTTATGTAAAACAGGCAGCTTGCCTCGCCTGGATTGCTGCGCCGCCTCGAGGATGATCCTCCGCCAGCGACCAAGCCGATTACTGTTGGGTTCGCCTGCCACGCACCGCTCGCAGACCATGGGGACAAAGCCGGCAACACCGATCTCCGTACACTTCTGGAGAACGAACTCGAAATTGCTTCCCTTGAGCAGCGCCTGATACAGCGTGATCCTGGTTCGAGGCTCACCTGCAGCCACAGCCTTGTGGATGATTACTCCCTCGAGCCCGCCACCAACCGCTCTGAGCTCTACCTCATACTCCCACCCACTGTTGTCAAGGATAACAATGTGATCCCCTGCCCCCAGTCTAAGCACGTTACGTAGCCGGTGAACCAGCCTCCCGCTGATAACAACCATGCTCTGGGTGATGCAGTCCTCGGGAAGGAAAAAGCGGTACATACTCAGTAAACCCCAGCCTCTTTTCAGTCCAGGGATGTCACGAGGGTCTATATGCACTATCAGGAACCAGTGTATTCCACACCTTCAGGCTCCACCCCCGAAGGTATCCTTGATCCTATCGAAGAAACTCTTGTCCTCGTGGGGCAGCGTTGCCTGCCCCAGGCTTTTCGCCAGCTCCTTAAATAGTCTCTGCTGCTTATCATCCAGAGATTGGGGTGTTACCACATGAACCCTGACCAGTTGGTCGCCGCGACCGTGACCACGGAGGTGGGGGACACCCTTTTCCTTGAGGCGGAAGAGCCTGCCATTCTGACAACCGGCGGGTATCTTCAGGGTAAACCCGTCATCCAGGGTTGGTATCTCCACCTCATCTCCCAGAGCCGCCTGAGCGAAGTTTATCGGCAATTCATACAGGATGTGGTCACCATCTCGCTCAAACAACTTATGCTTTCGCACCGAAAGAGTAACATAAAGGTTCCCCGGAGACCCTCCGTTTCTACCAACATCCCCTTCACCACTGAGTCTAATCTGAATATCATCATCGACGCCAGGAGGCACCTTAATGACGACCTTGCGCGCCTTGCGCTCCCTCCCCTGCCCTTTGCAGTCAGGGCAGGGCTTGGTTATGATACTGCCTTCGCCATAGCACTGGCTACAGGTAGTTACATTTATGAACCGGCCAAATATGCTGCGCTGAGCCCGGCGCACCTCCCCTGTACCATTGCACGCGGAGCATGTTTCGGGGTCGCTCCCTGGCTCATGTTTGGTACCATGACAAACCGAGCATACCTCAGCCCGTACTACTTCCACCTCCTTCTCACAGCCAAAGACCGCCTCTTCAAAGGAAATGGTGAGGCTATAACGCAGGTCGTCGCCTTGTCGCGGCCCAGCACGTCGTGCTGTACCCATACCCCCGAAGAAGGCTTCAAAGATGTCGCCAAAGCCTCCAAAATCAAAGCCTTCGAAGCCGCGACCACCAAACCCCTGGGGTCCGACATGCCCAAATCGGTCATAAGCAGCGCGCTTCTCAGGATCGCTGAGAACCTCGTAGGCCTCATTGATCTCCTTAAACCTCCCCTCAGCCCCATGATCCTTGTTGCGATCAGGATGGGACTGCATCGCCAGCTTTCTGAACGCCTTCTTGATCTCAGCCCCAGAGGCGTTCCTGTCGACGCCCAGAACCTCGTAGTAGTCGCGCTTATTGGCCATTCCATCCAGCCTCGGTTCTAGCTAATCTCTTATTATACCCCACAGGTTATTTCAATACAACTTGAGCATGTGGAGCCTGTTTGGCAACCTGTGTAGAATGCAGTGGCATGGCCAGAGCCAGATAGCGCTAGAAGATTTGCAGTCAAGGAAAGCAAACTAAGGAGGCTTCGGCATGGCTAAGCAGAGATGCAAAGACACGATCTCGCATTACCAAGGCATCGACACGGCCGACTGACTCCTCCCCAACTTGACCCCCGCAGACACAAGATGCTATACTCAAATGCGCCCCTCAAAGCTTCGCTAGCTGGGGTATGAGCAAGAAAGGAAGGCTGGAGAATGTCAGGATTTGGCTTTAGCGAGGAACAGGAGACGCTGAGGGAAGAAGTAAGGAGATTTGCTCAGAAAGAGCTTGGTCCCGGGGCGTTGGAGCGGTCCAAGATGCAGCCGGCGGAGCTCTACGAGGCCTTGCACGACATTGATAAGAAGATAGTCGAATTGGGATGGACAAAGATTAACGTGCCTGAGAAATACGGGGGGTATCCATTGGGCCACGTTGAAATAGGCATCATCCATGAGGAGGTACACAAGGTAGACCCCACTGTAGAGGCCGTCGGCGGTATGGAAGCGACGAGTGCACTCCTGCAGACGCTGCCGCAGGATGTTCAAGACGAGTGGTTCCCTCCCCTGATCACCCGTGAGAGGAGGCACTCTTTCGGTTTCACCGAGTCCGCTGCCGGCTCAGACGCCGCGGGTATTGTGACCAAGGCCGTTCGTGATGGTGATGATTACATTATCAACGGAGAGAAGACCCCTCTCCCCGGCGCTACTGTAGCCGACGCGGTCTCGATATCCACCAAAACCGATCCCAATGCCGGGTTCAGAGGGATAAGCCTGTTCTGGGTGCCCACCGACCTCCCCGGCGTAACCATAACCCCCCTTCCCTGGATGGGCAACGCGGGATTGTACCCCAGTTTTGTAACCTTCGATGACGTGCGTGTCCCGGCCAAGTATCGGGAGGGTGAGGAGGGTATGGGTTTCTACACAGTCATGGGCACTCTTGACTGGCTTCGGATTATCGTCGCCCTGACGTGCCTGGCCAGAGCCCAAGCATCACTGACGGATGCCATGGAATGGTCCAAGGAGCGCAAGGCCTTCGGCAGGCTCATAGCCACCTACCAGGGAGTGTCCTTCCAGATCGCCGAGCACCATACCATGATCGAGGCGGCAAGATTGCTCTGCTACCGGACGCTGTGGCTTAAAGACCAGGGGAAAGCCCACACCGTTGAATCGTCCATGGCCAAGTGGTTCAGCGTGGAGGTCTCGGTGCAGGCGATAAAGGACATGATGGTGATAATTGGGCATCCCGGCTACAGCACAGAACACCCCATTTCCATGCGACTGAGGGATGTCCTCGGCTATCAGCTCGGCGACGGCACGCCGCAGATCCAAAAGATGATCATCGCCAGGCTCATGATAGGCAAGGCAGTCGTCGGGTAACCATAATTCGACGCTACAATTTGTAGGGGCGTTCAATTGAACGCCCCTACTCTATTCCCACCCTGGTTCTCCTCTGTTTCGGTTGATACATACTCTTAATCATTGTTCGGTAATACTCCATCAAGGCCATAGCACAACAACTAGGGCTACGCCTGTCACTAGCACAATCGCTGCGTATGTAATTAGTACGGCTTCATTCATTATTTTTACAGGATCGAATTTTTCCTCTACGTCCGCATGAACTTTCTGTCGCAAAGCCTCATTGAGACGCTCTACGTTTTTGGCAGCTATATGTCTTTTACCGAACTGCCAACACACAAACCCCAAGACTAAAAAACCCGCCACAACGATGAATATGCTAGCAAGTGATGTGGCAAGGCAACAATCTATGATGTATCGTCGCGCTGTAAATGCGAAGTACATTATCCCAGCCAAGTAGAATGCTGTGGCGACCCATGCCATTGTCTCTTTATGGTCATGATATCTCCCCCATTGGTCGATTCTATGTGTGAGCCATTGAATTCTTTGAACATCATCGCCATTCATTAGCGACCTCCTTAAAGAGTATCGCCACAATTATACAATATTACCGTGGCCAACGCTTCACCACCCTAGCACCCTTTTTTGCCCCTGAATTCTATGCTACAATAAGCTATTAAGCACTTCGCTGGGGAATCATTATGCCATTGGATGCCATAATCGTCAGGGGCGCTCGCGAGCACAACCTCAAGAATATCGATGTCACTATACCCCGCGACCGCTTTGTGGTTATCACCGGCGTTTCCGGCTCGGGCAAGAGCTCTCTGGCTTTCGACACTATCTACGCCGAAGGGCAGCGCCGTTATGTCGAGTCCCTCTCCGCCTATGCTCGCCAGTTCCTAGGCAGGATGGAGAAGCCCGATGTCGACTACATCGAGGGACTGAGCCCCGCTATCTCCATAGACCAGAAGGGGGCCAGCCGCAACCCGAGGTCTACCGTCGGCACGGTGACCGAGATCTATGACTACCTCAGGCTGCTCTTCGCACGTGTCGGCCACCCCCACTGCCCCCAGTGCAGCCGCGAGATCTCGCGCCAGACAGTGCAGCAGATCGTAGATGCCATCCTCGACCTCCCAGAGGGCACCCGCTTCATGATCATGGCGCCACTCATCAAGGATCGCAAAGGGGAGCACCACGGAGTTTTCGAGGACTTGAGGAAGGCAGGGTATGTTAGGGTTCGAGTGGATGGCAAGATACACGACCTCTCCGAGGAATTCGACCTCGACAAGAACAGGAGGCACACCATAGAGGCTGTCGTAGACCGGCTGGTCATCGGGGAGGAGGAACAGACTGGGCGGATCTCTGACTCTGTAGAGACAGCGTTGAAGCTTGGTGCCGGGGTGGTGCTGGTGTCAATTGTGGATGGGGAGGAACTCCTGTTCTCCGAGCATTTCGCCTGCGTCCACTGTGGAATCAGCCTCGGCGAGATGGCACCACGAACATTCAGCTTCAATAGCCCCCACGGAGCCTGCCCGGCCTGCACCGGACTGGGAGTAAAACTCGACATCGACCCGGAGCTGGTGATTCCCAATAAGGAGCTAACCATCGCCGAGGGCGCTGTCCGGCCCTGGTCCCGAACAAGCTCCATCAGCTCCTGGTATGCCAGCATGCTTGAGTCCGTAGCCCGCAGATATGGCTTCTCGGTCCATGTGCCGGTTAAGAACCTCACCCAGGAACAGCTCAGCACCATCCTCTATGGAAGTGGCAATAGGCTGGTGACCCTAAGGCACGAGACCCAGCTCGGTCGAATCTATCAGTATGACACTTTCTTCGAGGGTGTAATCCGCAACCTCGAGCGGCGCTACCGGGATACTGAGTCCGACTATGTACGCGCTGAGATCGAGCGCTACATGAGATCCAAGCCCTGCCCCGTCTGCAAAGGGCAGCGACTTAAGCCCGAATCACTGGCGGTGACTGTCAGCGACGTGAACATCTCCCACACCACCTCAATGTCTATCGAGCAGGCCCTCGAGTGGACCAAGAAGCTCGACGGCTCAGCAGATGATGGCCATCAGCCCGTCCTCAGCGATAGAGAGCAACTGATAGCGCACCAGATACTGAAGGAGATTCGATCCCGTCTGGGCTTTCTGATGAATGTCGGTCTGGATTACCTGACACTGGACCGGGTGGCAGGCAGCCTCTCCGGCGGAGAGGCGGAGCGAATTCGTCTGGCGACCCAGATCGGAAGCGGGCTCATGGGGGTGCTCTACATCTGTGACGAGCCCACCATCGGCCTTCACCCCGCCGATGGCTCCAGGCTTATCGAGACCCTGAAGAGGTTGAGAGACCTGGGCAACACGCTGCTCATTGTCGAGCATGATGAAGCTATGATGCGCGCTGCTGACCACATCATCGATATGGGGCCAGGTGCTGGCGAACACGGGGGACAGGTAGTGGTCAGTGGGACCCTACAGGACGTTATGTCTAGTGCCCAGTCGCTCACCGGTCAGTATCTGAGCGGCGCTAAGGAGATTCCCCTCCCCAAGAAGCGGCGCAGCAACTCAGATAAGTCCCTGCTAATCAAGGGAGCCAGACAGAATAACCTCCGCAACATCGATGTTCAAATACCACTGGCACTGTTCATCTGCGTCACCGGCGTATCTGGTAGCGGGAAGAGCACCCTTATAGACGAGATCCTGCACAAGAAGCTGTCCCAGATCCTATACAAAGCGAAGGACATGCCTGGAGAGTGCGATGGTATCCTTGGCGTGGAGCACATCGACAAGGTGGTGAATATCGACCAGTCCCCTATCGGACGCACCCCCCGCTCGAACCCCGCCACCTACACCGGCGCTTTCACCCCCATTCGTGAGCTCTTCGCCACTGTACCCGAGGCGCGGATGCGGGGCTATCCACCGGGACGCTTCTCCTTCAATGTCAAGGGAGGGCGCTGCGAGGCCTGTCACGGCGACGGCTACAACCATATCGAGATGCAATTCCTCCCCGATGTCACCGTCCCCTGCGAGGTCTGCAAGGGGAAACGCTACAACCGGGAGGCCCTGGAGATCTACTTTAAGGGGAAGAATATCGCCGAAGTACTTCAGATGAGCGTCGAGCAAGCATACTCCTTCTTCGAGCACTTCCCAGCGATCAAGGCCAAGCTGTCCACCATGAGGGATGTTGGATTGGGCTACATCCGCCTGGGACAGCCCGCCACCACCCTCTCCGGCGGCGAGGCACAGCGGGTGCAGCTAGCGAGCGAGCTTTCGCGTCGCTCTACAGGCAGGACACTCTACATACTGGACGAACCCACCACCGGCCTCTCCTTCGAGGACGTCGCCGCTTTGCTTCAAGTATTGCAGCGGCTGGTCGATGGGGGAAACACGGTGATCCTCATCGAGCACCATCTTGACCTGATCAAGTGTGCAGACTATATTATTGACCTCGGCCCAGGTGGCGGAGACCGCGGGGGCTGGGTAGTCGCCACTGGGACACCGGAGGAAATTGCCAGGTTTGAATCTTCATACACAGGCCAATACTTAAAGAGGCTGCTTGAAAAGCACCACGACAGGGTGGAGACTGTTCCTAGCGCGTCTCATTCGAATGGATGAAGGCCTACACTGTGTCACTGCGAGGAGAGTCAGCGAGGAACTAAAGACGATCGCGCCGCACGCTATGGTAGGTCGGAAAGGCGATATTGACAAGCCTTCGTCTTCCTGCATATAATCAAATCCAGGCTGCGGGTGTAACTCAGTGGTAGAGTATTTGCTTCCCAAGCAAAGAGTCATGGGTTCGAATCCCATCACCCGCTCCAGCTAGGAAAACCGGGGTTTCCCAGAGAATCAGACTCATAATGGGGACGAGATGAGAGCAGCGGTAGTGGCAGGCAAGAAAAGATTTGTGATCAAGAATGTGCCAGACCCTGTTCTAGATAAGAACGAGGTCATGATAAAAGTGCAGTATTGTGGAATATGCGGCTCTGACTTTCATATTTTCAAGACGGGAGCGGATATAAGTGCGGGTCATGAGTTCTCAGGAGATATTGTCGAAGTTGGGTCGGATGTGGAGGGATGGGCAGTAGGAGATCGGGTGCTGGTTGGACCTAGCACCATGTGCGGTGTGTGCTTTTGGTGTAGACGTGGGGAAATCGAACTCTGTGAACAATCCGATGAGGAGATGCTAAAATATAAAGGCGCTTTTGCCACCTATGCTAAAGCTAAATACACTCGACTTCGCAAACTTTCTGATGATCTGAGCTATGAACAGGCAACACTGGTTGAACCAACGTCGTGTGCATTGCATGCTATCAGGAAGTCTAGAATGGAGGAAGGGGATGTCGTTGCGGTGCTTGGGCTGGGGCCCATCGGGCAACTCGTAGCACGGGTGGCGAAGGCACTGGGTGCTAAAGCAGTATATGCGGCTGAGATAAGCCCATCCAGAATCGAGTTAGCCAGGGGTGTGGTGGATGAGATTATCGACGCAAACGCAACCAATCCTGTTGATAGAATTCTAGAACTGACACATGGCATGGGGCCGGACATTGTGATCGAATGTGCAGGGAGCGTCTCAACGACACAGCAATCGATAGCTCTGGTGAGGAAAGGCGGAACGATAGTTATTGCAGGGATATGCTTTGATTGGGTTGAAATTCCGGTTAGTAACATCTTATTGAGAGAGCTTACCATCAAAGGGTCTCTCGCTTGTCCGATGGCTGAATATGCTTCTGCATTAGAGCTTATAAAGGAAAGGAAGATTGATGTGTCTCCTCTGGTAACGTGTAAGATGCCTTTGGATGATATCAACGAAGCGTTCGAAAAAGGCTTAAGGGCTGAGGGCGGAAAGATTCTCATCAAACCCTAAAAACATGGGGTAAAATCGTTCGGCATCACCGTCAATTAATCAACTTCTCTTAAGAAAATATTGATATTATCGCTGTCGTTTTCAGCCCGTACAAATCTTTCATCAAGTATTGTCCGCCCTGTCGCCTTCCCACTTCCCACCTCCCACCTCCAGCTGCCTTGTTCTTGCCGCATGCAGCTCCTGAATCTTTGCGCTTATCTCCTCAACTTTTTCCTTACCCAGAGGATACATCCTCAGGAAAATCAATAATATGACCGTGTAAAGAGCCATGAATCCCACCATACCACTCCTAATCCCTATATCCATGAATTCCGGCTCGGGTTTTCCCGGAACGTAACCAATAATCGTGCTGAGGATGAGAGACGTGCTTACTCCAATAATGACAAATGACAATTTTGACGCGGCCGAAATTGCCCCATAGTATGAGCCCTCTCTTCTGGCACCGGTTCTGATCTCATCCGCATCTACAAGGTCGCCTGTCATGACTGCCCGGGACAATAGAACCCCTGATATAACAGCTCCAACGGAGAACGCCCATATCATTCCTTGCCAGGTAGCTTGGACGAACAAAACGGGTATGAATGCTATGGTAAGTCCTATCGAGCTGACCGCCAGCGTTACCTTAGGCCCCTTGCGTATGTAGAACTTCCTCCAGGCAATGAAGGAGAGGAAAATCCCGGCCATCGCGGGGCCAAATATGATGGGAACCTCTGCCAGCCCCAACCCGAGACAACGTGTAGCGAAAAAGGGAAGCATCGCAGACAGCCAGCCGAACATGCACCAGGTCATCAGGTCTATGACCACGAATTTGAGAAATGTTCTATTTTGGAAGGTCGTCAAGAGCGATTTGCCAATCGCCCAGGGTTTATCTAACGAGAATTCCTTCCGCTCGCTGATCCCTGACATTGTTAACAAAATTGCAGCCGCAAAGACAACCCCGACGATCCCTCCAGCCCATATCCAACCGCCAAATGTACCTTTCGAATGCTCGGGGGCCACATCAATGCTCAGCTCCTTACTGGACTCATTTGGAGGAGTGGCACTATCGGTCACCGCAACGGTGAAGGTAAACTCCGCTTCCTCTTTTGGCGTCCCTGATATGGTACCCGTTTCGCTATCCAAACTCGTCCCGTAGGGCAGAGCTCCACTCGTTATGGACCACCTGTATGGAGGCTCCCCACCCGTAGCTTCCAACACCGCTTCATATTCCTCACCTGCTTTCCCTTCCCTCATACTCCTGGTAGCAATCCCCAGTGCTGCCTCCGCTTCTCTTACACGTACAGTCAGCTCTTGACTGCTTGTACTCGATTCGGCATCGGCAACTTCTAGGATGAAGGTGAAATTGCCTGCATCTGTAGGTGTCCCCCAGATTTGCCCCCCACTATCCAGTGTCAAATTACCAGGCAATTGTTTTCCATCCTCCACCGACCATAGATAAGGCTCTGCTCCCCCGCTGGCATGCAACTCCTCAGTATATGGCACCCCCACCATGCCATCAGGCAAATCCGCGGTAGTGATCCCAAGCGGAATTACAGAGAAAAGGACCACGACCAATGGGAATATCACGATGGCAAGCGTGCCCCCCAATACGGCAAAGATTTCTCGGTAAATGGTCACCTCGGTCCTATCCCTCACGCTTTGCCACAGCTGAGGAAACAGCGCGAACCACGGAATCACGCACATGCTGTACGCCCACGCCCAGCAAGACAGGACCAAGGTCATAAAGAGAAATACCCCGATATTCCACGGCTCCGACAGAGCCGTGCCCCCAACAGGAGGAGTCCAGACAAGGATGAAGAATACAATCGTAAGCGGCGCCCCAACTATGATCCAAGGCCTCCTCCGCCCGATCCTCGTGCGAGTTTTATCCGACAAAATACCGATTATCGGGTCGTTTATCGCGTTCCAACCCCCAAACGCGATAGCGTAGGACAACCCGGCCAGCCACGCATCGAGGTGAACTACTTCGATGAGGAAAAACAGCAGGAATGCAGCGATTACTTGATAGAAACCCGTCTCGCCTATACCGCCAACTGAAAAGGCTATTTTTTGGGCTCTCCCCGTGAATGGCAAAGACATTTTCACGTTTCTTACACTTCTTCTAGGAAATAAAGACTAATAGGCTTCTCTTAAGACTGCACGGATTCTCCCCCAGCGCGGTTTTTGCCTTGCCCCCACCATTCCGTGCTCCCTAT
>JAUXAX010000011.1 GCA_030619685.1 Dehalococcoidia bacterium | reverse complement strand
GCTGACATGGCCAAGAAATTCAGGCCTGACCCCGTCTATGTCAAGGCGCTCCAGATCGCTGCAAGTTCAGGGGAGGAGATGATGTGCACCGACTGGGATTATGCTCATGTGGAGTCCACTGTGCATGCCTCCCAGAGAGCTTACCGCGAGGCAGGAATTAAGAACCCCCGGGAAGAGATAAGCATGATGGAAGTACACGACTGTTTTTCCATCACTGAGCTTACCATATATGAAGACCTGGGGATCTCTCCCAGAGGGCGAGCTAAAGAGGACATCGAGGCGGGATTCTTCGATCTCGATGGCACAATCCCTTGCCAGCCCGACGGGGGGCTGAAGTGCTTCGGCCATCCCATCGGCGCTTCGGGGCTGCGGATGATGTATGAGATGTACAAGCAGCTTCAGGGGAAGGCTGGCCCCCGACAAATAAAAGACCCCAAGCTTGGCCTGACCCACAACATGGGAGGCATTCCCCCGCTAAATGTTGTCAGTGTTTGCATAGCAGGGCTCTAGATTTGTGGACAGAGACCGACCTGGCATGCACCTGTCAACCCGATTGAGCCAAAGGAGGAAGATATGGACTTCGCTTTGACTGAAGAGCAGAGGATGCTGAAGGATAATGTCCGTAACTTTCTGGAGAAGGAGATAGTGCCTGTAGTCGATGAGCATGAGAAGCAGGGCCCGCTGACCAAGGAAGCGGCAGTTGGGTTTATTCGACGGTTGATGCCCTTCGGCTATCTGGTTGGCTTTCTGCCCGAACAGTACGGCGGCGCCGAGTTAGACCACAAGACCAATGGTATCCTCATCGAGGAACTGGCCAGGGCCTGGGCCAGCCTTGCCGGAACACTTTTTCTCGCCGCAGGCTTCTGGTGGCTCCTGAACGAAGCGGGCAGCCCTCAGCAGAAGGAGAGACTACTGCCCTTGGCTACCTCCGGTGACTACATAGGTTGCCTGGCGATAACGGAGCCCAACGCGGGCTCCGATGTGGGTGGTGTGGAGGTCACCGCAACCCTGGATGGGGACAAATACATCGTCAATGGGACAAAGACGTGGATCTCCAATGGCAGCATAGCCGACGCCGCTTTTGTCCTCGCCACAACAGACAAGTCGCAAGGACTTCTAGCGATGTGCTTTCTCCTTGTGGAGAGGGATACGTCTCCTTTTGCCGCACGAGAGCTACATAAGCTGGGGCTGCGTTCCTTTCCCACAGCGGAACTCTCGTTCGACGACTGTCCAGTTCCCAAAGAGAATCTTTTGGACCCAGGTTCCGGTTACCAGCGGACGATGGGCTTCTTTGATGTGTCACGTGCGATGGTGGGCGTGTGCTCCACTGGCATTGCCCAGGCTGCCATAGATGCTTCAATCAAATACGCTCAAGACAGGACGCAGTTTGGCCGCCCCATAGGCAGTTTCCAGATGATACAGGAGATGCTTGTGGACATGCTAACGGAGACCGAGGCCGGGCGTCTCCTCAGCTTCCGCGCCCTCGATCTCCTCGATAAGGGCGAGAAGTGCCGCTGGCAATCGTCGCTGGCAAAGGGTTACGCCACCGAGGCGGCGGTTAGGACGACCTCGAAGGCCATCCAGATTCATGGCGCTATGGGGCTCTCCGATGAGTATCCGGTAGAGCGATACTTCAGAGATGCCAGAACCTTGACTATCCCTGACGGCACCACTCAGATGCAAAAGCTGATCGTGGGAAGGGATATCCTGGGCATAAGAGCCATTGTCTGGCCATGAGGACGAGAGAAACAACCGGATTGCCAATGAGCCGTAGATCAGGCTGGGTATATACCGGGCTGCTTCTGGGCCTGGCGGTGGGAGCCGTGTTTTCGCCGGGGCACACCTTGTTGCTTGACTTCAACAGATTTGGGGAGTTGTGGGCTGATGTAGGGTTCTTTGCGCTTGCATTTGGGCTGATGACCTGGTTTCTATTCTTCAAACAGCTAAGGAAGCGTCGCACAGATCGAACGGATAGGGAAGAGAGCCTAGTTCACAGGCAGTCCGACGGGATTGCTGGCGAACTGGGAGATAAATAGTCGGTCGTTCGTGTAGAGATGGGGAGGCAGAGCCCAGTTATTATCAAACCCACGCTGCCTTTGGCTCGACAGACCAGAATACAAGCTAGCGCTGTTTCACCCAGCGCGCTGGGCCCCACTCACCAGTATCGGGCTCAGCCAAAAGAGCAGCAAACCCTGCGTCCGAGTAATACCACGATGAGCGACGGTCCATATCCTGTACCGCCCTGCAAGTTGCCTTGGTCATTGTGACAGCAGCAAGTCGCATGCTGCCAATCTTCCTAGCCATCTCCTTTGCCCCATCCAGCAGCCTATCAGGGGCAAGGACCCGATTGGCTAGACCAATGCGGTGAGCTTCCTTGCCATCAATGACATCCCCAGTGCAACAGAGCTCTATGGCTTTGGCCACCCCTACTCTCCAGGCCATGTTTGCTGTTGCTCCGGCTCCACCAATCCACCCCAGATTCTTTACATGCATATCGCTAATCTGGGCTGTTTCTGAGGCCAGAATGATGTCACAGCTAAGAGCTAGTTCGATACCACCCGCTGTACATACGCCATCAATGGCTGCTATCGATATCTTTGGGCACCAGGCAATTCTCTCGAAAGTCGGCACTGTTGCCAATCCGGGTTGCCTCTGCGCCCAAAATGCTGATACAGGTGACCATTCGAGTGCAGGAGCCGAGCGCCCTTCACTGGGCGCGCCCGCCATCTCCCTGAGATCGGCTCCCGCACAAAAGCAGGGCCTTCCATCTGGTCTTGGTGCACCAGTGTAAATGAATGCCCTTATTTCGGGATCCTTCATAATCTCATCCAACGCGTTGTCCAAATCCTGCCACATCTGCACGTTCAACGCATTTAGGCGCTCTGGTCTATTCAGGGTGATAACACAGAATCCCTCTTCCTTTTCGTACTTAATGGTCTGATATGACATCAAAAGAACCCCCCTTTCTTGATTATGACCCTATGTGAATCTGGATCTCACGCTTCAGTTATTGACGAGTGTCTTCACCACGTCACTACTGAGAAGAATCTCCATAGCATTCCTCCCTTATTGGTCTTGATTCTGTCTGTCAACCGGTCGAATCAGTCTCCCCAGGCTCCCCTGGTTGTGCCGCTAGGGGAATACCGCGGCCGACGCCTGAGCGCATGCGGCCATACTCAGCGCTGAACTCCGCTCCCAGGATGAGAATGAACGCAGAAAAGTAGATCCACACAAGTAGAGCAATGACAGAGCCTACAGAGCCGTAGACTTGCTCATAGTTAGCAAAGCGGTCGAGGTAGAGAACAAACAAGCTCTTGGCGATTTCAAAAAAGATAGCGGCGAGCAGAGCCCCAGGCCAGACGAAGCGCCAATAAGTCTTGGTGTTAGGAATGAATTTGTACAGGAGGAGGAAGATAGCAAGGCTGGGCAAGAACGCGAAAAACCTGGTGCCAACGTTGGCAGCTGTCCCAAGCGCAGCAAGATCTGTAGTGGGCAGGATGGACAAAGCCGAAGTCGCTCCGACGGATAGAAGGAATAGTATACCGGTAGCGAGAGCCATGGTTATGTCGCGCAGCTTTCTTATGTGAAATGGGCGGTCGCGGTGGATATCCCAGGCACGATTGATGGCCCGGCTTATGGCGCCGAACATAGCACTGGCGGACCAGAACAGGAGCACCAAGCTCACCGCTCCGATCGCACCCCGCAACCGTATGACATCTTCGATGTTTTGCTTCAGCACGTCGATTGCGCCTGGCAGATTGCGTTCAAAGAAGTCAAAGAGCTCCTCTTGGATGGTTTCAGAGGGTAGGAACAAGCCAAAGACAGCTAGGAGTCCTAGCATGAGCGGAAACAATGAAAGAATCGCGTAGTAGGCTACGCCAGCTGCCATGTGTGTGGCGTCATCAGCCCCTAGTTCCTGGACCGTGCGAACCACCAATTTCACCGCAGGGATCGCAAGCAAGCGTGCTCTTATCCGCTGGAATTTGTCGCTCACGCGCCTTCCAGTATCCCGAAGACGAAACTTTGCTAAATTCCACATTGCCTGCTTTGAGTTCTGCGGCCGGCGAGGTCTGGACTACGAATCGCGTGTACCAGTATACGCACAAGACATCAGGGAGCAGACGTCAAGAATGTCCGCCCCCTGTGCAACTCCATAGCGCGTCCCCGCCGAAGCACCATAACCCGCTGACAAGCAGAATCGACGCGGCGCACTAGCGCCCTCTTCTAATGCAGCGGGCTAGCTGGTCGCCACAAGAGCTTGTATCCCCTTCCTATTTAAAGGGAGACTTGATCACTACTTTGACTCCAGAGATTGTCCCGGAGACGGCGTCAGTGACGGTTTTGACAGCGGATTCACTGATTTCCTTTGCTGCCTCCACCGCTCCGGAAGCAGCTGCGGATGCTGCCTCCTCTGAATTCACTGCAACTCCTTTTGCGCCCTCAATAGCTCCCTCGACTGCATTCCGCGCCACTGAGGCCAAGTCACCACCAACCTCCGCTGTGCCTTTTATGGTCCCGCGCGCTGTGCCAAAGATCGTTTCCATCACGTCGCCACCGGTCTCGTTGGCACCTCTGATAGTTCCTTGAATCGTATCCTTTGCTACTGATGCCAGGTCCCCACCGGTATCCCTTGCGCCCTGGATCGCTCCTCTGGCAACGCTGAAAGCAGCATCCTCCAGTCCCAGGCCAACGCTCTTAGCGGCTGACACCGCACCCTCAGCAGCACCCTGCGCTACCTTTGCAACATCGCCACCCACTTCGCTGGTGCCCTTTATGGCTGCCCGGATGGTATCGCTTATTACACCCGTTGTCACCGTGGTGACCTCACCTACGCCCCGTATGGTACCGATCACAGCTCCCTTAGCCGTGGTGCCAAGTTCAGCACCAACCTGGCTAGCCGCCTGAATCGCACCCGCTACGGTGTCACCTGCCAGCCCAGACGCCTCCGTGACCACATTTCTGACGCCACGAAGGCCTTCCGACAGACTGCTCTGGGCAACCTCCATCGCACTTTTCCCAACATCTCCTACACCCTTTATCGTTTGAGACAACGCCTCACTGACTTTCTTGCCTAGATCTCCCAATGCCATGATTCTACCTCCTTCGTGCCTTAATTTCCTAGCCGAGACGACAACATCTCGTCACATGGGATCACCCCCTTCGTCCATCCTCCAAGCATGGAAAGCACTCCCTGAGAAGTCACAAAGTCATGAGAAGAAAAGTCAAGGACTTGTTACGTTCTGCTCGGAGGTCCGTTCCTGCCCGCTGACAACCCTCGTTAAGGTTTCCAGGAACTGGCAGCTTTTGAGATTCTCTCAGTTGGTCGCGATGATCAATCTTCGATATACGAAGTGTAGGTCTTATATCAGAAATCGCCAGGAATGTCAAACGTATATGCGGTATTCACCAGCAAGTCCCTGGGGCTTTGACGTGGCCAATTGCATTGTCTTGCTCCTGATTCATTCCTTGTGTTGGGCTCATGCGTAGTGGTAGAATGCTTCCAGCAGAGATGAAAAGGCAAAACAGATCAGGGATTCCAGGCGTACTTCGCGTTCCCAGAACCAAGGAGCAGGCCAAACAGCTCTACAACCGCATAAGCAAGGTCTACGGTTACCTTGCTGCGTTTGAACGGAAGTATGCGGAAATGGCTCTGGAACGTCTCTCTGTCAAAGAGGGCGAAACCGTGCTGGAGATTGGTTTCGGGTCCGGGCACTGCCTGAAGCGAATAGCAGAATCCGTTGGCGAAATGGGCAAAGCCTACGGTGTGGATATTTCGTCGGGCATGCTGGGGGTGGCGAGAAGAAAGCTGGATAAAGCTGGGCTGATGGATAGGGTGGAGCTATATCAGGGTGACGCTGCGAGTCTGCCATATGGTGACAACACTTTCGACGCTGTCTTCATGAGCTTCACCCTTGAGCTTTTTGATACCCCTGAGATCCCAAGAGTACTCGAGGAAATAAGGAGAGTGCTCAAGCTCAGGGGTAGGCTTGGGGTTGCCAGCATGTCCAAAGAGAACGGAGAATCCATATTACTGAGGCTTTACGAATGGGGACACAGGAAATGGCCGAAATATCTGGATTGCAGACCTATCTACGTGGAGCAATCTGTAGGTGAAACCGGGTACGAGATAGCATGGAAGGAAAGGGTAAGGTTGTTTGGTCTGCCCGGGGAGATCGTCGTTGCTGTCAAACCAGGTTAGGCGTCAATACATCTCGGGGGTTCGAGTTAGCAAAACTCGGTTCTGTTGGCAATAACTCATAGTGTTTGGTGGCAGTCAGTTTGACAGACCCAGGCAGGATGCTTAAGGTACCCGCTGCAGAGTTCTGCCTGCTGGATATTGAAAGGGCTGGGGACCAGCGGTGTTGCCAGCTTTCGGACGAGTGCAGCCCCAGCACGCTGGGCTTGGGGCAGATCAATGCCTGCGACGGATACTGCAGCCAGGCACAAACGTGAGCTTGACAAAGAACTTGTCCGCGTACTAGAGTTATATCTACCTTATTCTGCTAGTTTTTGGTTATGCCGGACATCTTTTCCAACCAGCAGGACACCTTGCTAACGGAGAGTGAGCGACAGGTGCTTGGCCTCGTTGCTCGGGGGCTGGTCAATAGAGAGATTGCCGACACACTGTGTGTATCCACCAGCACCGTGAAGAGCTACTTGCACGAGGCATGCAAGAAGCTGAAAGCGCGCAACAGGGCGCAGGCAGTTATCCTGGCCTTCATCCGGGGGTACCTGGATCTTCGGGAAGTCTACTCTCTGGATGAGCTTGCAGACTTGTTGTCGTCCCTGGACCCGGAAGCCCTAGAGACGGTAGCTGAACTGCTCAAACGAAAGCGTGAACAGGATTGACCCCTGTCTGGCACCGAATGGATCCAGCATCTTCGCTCTCCTGAAACGATCATTTCTTGATCCTCTTCTGAAGCCCTCACGAAATGGCTCTCATTTGTATGATGGGTTCTCCTGGAGCGGCTGTCATACCAGCTTAGTGTTGGGAAACGGTGTAGGCAGCCCCAAAGAAAGTCATGAACCAAAGTTGTGAACTAAAGTTGGCAATGAATGCTTGAACAAGACATAATAGTGTGTTACCTTACGGCTCATCAAAGGAGGTGGAAGTGGCTGATGCAAGTTTCGACGTGGTGGTGATTGGAGGAGGACACCAGGGCCTCATAGCCGCCAATTACATGCTGAGGAACGGCTATACCGTAGGCCTTTTTGAGCAGAGACGTGAGTTAGGTGGTGGGGGCTGCACTGAGGCGCGGCCGATATCTGGTTTCCGTGGCAATCCCTGTGCTCACAGTGCGGGGTTCTGGGCGAGCCCGGCGAACGTGGACTTCAAGCTCCATGAAAGGGGTCTAAACTACATTTTCCCCCCGGTAAACAGCTCGATGGTGTTTCCCGATGAAAGATGCATAGTCTCTTATCGATCGCTAGTTTGGGACAAGGAAACCGGGGTGATGGTTCCGCAGCAGGACATCGTGGAGAAAAACATCAAAGAGGTGGAGAGGATATCGCCGGCGGATGCCGAGGTGTTGGCTTGGTTCGGGGAAGGCAAGGTATGGGAGTGGGGGTTTGCGGCCATGCAGGTCCTGTGGAACCCTCCCGCTCTCCCCGACGAGTTTGATCCGGTTGAGGCCATAATCAGCGACCCGAACTCCGGTCTTCAACGCAGACATCAGTTTATGAGCGCAACCGAGTTTGTCAGCGACTTCTTCGAGAGCCAGGAGCTGAGGGCACATGCCCTGAGAATGCTCGGTTCCCAAGGTGTATACCCTGACGATATACCTCCACTTCCTGTGGCATTGATCGCCGTGCCCACGCAGATACTCGGTTTCGGTGGCGGTGTATATGAGGGTGGCACTCACAATGCTATCCATGCCCTTCAGAGAGCTCTGAGCGAAGAAGGGGGGCAATTCTTCGTAGGGGCTGATGTGGACGAGATACTGGTGGAGAATGGCCGGGCCTGTGGCATCAAGCTGGCCGACGGCACCCAGATAGAGGCCAGGAAGATGGTGATCACCTCTATAGTGATTACCCAGACCCTCGCCAGGCATCTTCGTGACGTGGACTTAGGCCCTAAAGGCGCTGAGTATCGCAGGAAGATCGCTAAGCTGAGGACAGATAGGGGCAACATCTTTTGGGGGCATATCGCCTTCCACGAGCTGCCGCAGTATAACGCAGAGGCTTGGAATCCCGATTGTGGTCAGGCCCGCTGGATATTCATGGGTGATGCCGATATCGAGTACCTCGACCGGGAGTACCGCTTCAATAATCAGCACATCAGGCCGGGACAATGGCCGGATAGGCTGTATCTCTGGGAGGGCACCGACTCTAAATGGGACCCGAGCTATGCTCCTCCAGGGAAACACGTTTCTCTCCTGGAGGAAATGGCCTTCCCTGCCAGTTGGAGAACTGAGGAAGAATGGATGCAGATCAAGAAGGAAGCGCCTGACCACTTCCTCAAAGAGTGGCAGAAGTACGCGCCGAACATGACCTGGGACAACGTGATAGCTGCCAACATAGATACCCCCTGGGACATTATGCATAGAAGCGACAACTTCCTGGATGGTAACTGGGGTTTGATCGCTGGCACTCCCAGCCAGTGGGGCGCGATGAGGCCCATACCGGAATTCGCCCAGTACCAGATTCCTGGGATCGAGGACTTCTGGATGGCTGCGGGCTCGTGTCACTACTCCTTGGGGCTGACGGGTTGGGCTGGCTATAACTGCTACAAGAGGATTGCCCAGAAACACGACCTGTGGAAGCCCTGGGAGGGACGCCTTTACTAAGGGGCAATGAGATTGCGAGCCGGTGAGAGTTAACACTGCGAGGAGAAGCAGATGCAAACAAAGTATGACTTTATCATTATAGGAGGTGGGCCCAATGGGCTCACTGTGGCTGCCTACTTGAGCAAAGCGGGACAAAAGGTGCTGGTGCTGGAAAGGTACTTCGAGGTAGGGGGTGGGCTTGCCACCGAAGAGGTAACGCTGGGTGGCTTCTATCATAACACTCACGCCATCTATCACATGATGGTAGATTATGCCCCCGTTTATGATGACCTGGAACTCGAGAAGTACCGCTGTAGGTACATTTTCCCTGACCTCCAGGTAGTGATGCCTTTCACTGATGGCAAATGCCTCTGTCTGTACTCGGATGTGGACAGGTCATGCGATTCCATAGCCAAGTTCTCCTCCAAGGATGCGGAGTCTTACCGCGAGGTCTATCATAAGTTCAAGACCTATATGGACGAGTTTCTCGCGCCCGGCACCTATGTAGAGCCGTTGCCCACCCTGGATGCGGTCGTTTCATTGCAGCAGACCGAGATAGGCAGGGAGATATCAGAGTATCAACACAAGAGCCCGAAGGAGATTGTCTATGAACACTTCGACAATGAACGGGTGAGGACATTGATGCTCTATCTCGCCTGTCACTGGGGGCTGGAATATGACGATGGTGGGCTTGGTTTCCTCGTTCCCCTCATGTTGAACAGGGCGGTTAACTCCAGGCTTTGCCTCGGGGGATCACATAGACTGAGCAATTCGATCTGCAGGGTTATCCAGGAGCCGGGGCATGGGCATATCAGGGGCAGCGTGAGGATTAAGCGAATCATAGTGGAGGATGGGACCGCGAAGGGAGTAGAACTAGAGAACGGCACCGTGTATGAGGCAGAGAAGGCTGTAGTTAGCAGCATAGACCCTCACCAGACCTTTCTGCAACTGGTGGGTGAGGAGCACCTGTCCGAGGAATTTGCGACCAAGGTCAAGAACTGGCACTGGGAGAAATGGAGCCTGTGTTCACTTCATGCAGCGTTAGGTGAGCTGCCTAACTTCACAGCTGCTGCCGATAATCCGGATATCAACAAGGGCTTCATGTACGTCCTGGGCTATGAGACCCCGGATGACCTGATAACTCACTGGGAGGCGATAGACCGAGGTGAATTGTCGTCAACGGTTAGTTGCGACTGTGCCTTCCCTACGATGTTTGATCCGAGCCAAGCCCCTCGTGGGAAGCACACCGGGTCGATGTCCGAGATGGCGCCTTTTAACCTGAGGGAAGGCGCTGAAAAGTGGTGGGACCGTAGGGTAAGGGAGGAGCACGAAGAGAAGTTCCTGGCTACTTTGCAGAGATATGCTCCCAACATGACAAAAGACAAAATACTCTGGACATACTTTGTGACCCCGCTTGATTTCTCGACCAAGTATCTGAACATGGCTCAAGGGTCGATCAAGCAAGGAGCATATGAGATATTCCAGATGGCATATAATAGGCCTAACGATGAATGCTCTAGCCACAGTACACCGATAAAGAACCTCTACGTTTGCGGGGCTAGCGTTAATCCTGGTGGGCTCGTCACCTTCGGCCCGAGCTATATTGCCGCAAACACTATAGCGGAGGACTATGGGATCGAAAGGTGGTGGAAGGAGCCTGAGTACATCACCGAAGCTCGTAAGAAGGGCTATTTCGGTGAGTACGAGTAGACGTTGCGAAGAAAAACGTTTATGACTGCCAATAGGAGGAAGAAATGAAGATGAGAGCCGCGATACTGGAGCAGTGGAATACACCTCTTGTAGTGGAAGAGGTCGAGCTCGATGATCCCAAGGACAAAGAGGTCTTGGTCAAACTGGTGGCAACTGCAGTATGCCATAGCGATCTCCATTGCATCAAGGGCGATTTGGCGACGCAACCTCCTGTAGTGTTGGGTCACGAGGGGGCTGGGATCGTGGAGAAGGTGGGCAAGAACGTAACAGATGTCCAGCCGGGAGACAGGGTAGTGGTCACTGTCGCCCCGTACTGCGGTAAATGCCCGGCCTGCATGATGGGAGTGCCTACAAGCTGCGAAACAGACCCGCATACAGCAGCGCTTATGGGCACCATGGCGGACGGTACCAAGCGTCTGAAGAGGAAGAACGGCGATGAATTGAGTCATTTCATGGCCCAAGCATCCTTTGCCGAATATGCCGTGGTGGAGGAATCGGCAACTGTGAAGGTGCGAAACGATGCTCCTCTGGATGTAGTCTGTCTTCTAGGCTGTGGGGCATCTACCGGAATCGGCGCAGTGATCAACAAGGCCCGGGTGAAGGCTGGCAGCAGTGTGGCCGTTTTCGGTTGCGGGGGTGTAGGGTTGACTATAATCATGGCAGCGAAGCTTGTGGGTGCGCACCCAATCGTGGCTGTGGACCTGCTCGATAGCAAGCTTGAGATGGCCCGGCAGTTTGGGGCAACCACACTGGTCAATGCCTCCAATGAGGACCCGGTGGTGAGGATAGCAGCGGAGTGTGGAGGCGGCGTGGACTACAGCTTTGAAGCTATCGGCAAGCCAGAGGTTATGACCCAGGCATTTCACTCTGTTTACGCTCGCCCGGGTGGCATGGCGGTAGTTCTGGGACTCGCGCCGATCGGGACAACATTCTCTATCGAGGCCTGGCGCTTCATGAAGGAAGTGACCATCACGGGGTGCGTCATGGGCAGTGTACGGCCCAAGATCGATATCCCTCGCTACATTGACCTGTTTATGGCTGGCAAATTACCTTTAGACAAACTGGTTTCAGCCCGCTACTCACTGGACCAGATTAACGACGCTATCAAAGACACCTTGGAGGGGAAGATTATACGTGGTGTAATCACATTTTGAGGCTTTCGCCCCAAATCACTTTTGACCGAGAGAGGTAGGCAACGACGCTATTTAGATCACAAGCTTGGGAAGACCCAACTGAATTGAGGGAGGAAAAAATGGCTGAGGAACAAAAGCAATTCATGGAAATCTCTGAAGAGATAAAGGGTTTGATGTACAGCACGTGGCTACCAGCTATTGTGACTACATTGCTCGAAGAGATCAGAAAGCTTCCCCCAAAGCGGAGGAAAGTTATGCTAACGAAGATGTGTGATACTTGCGGGGACTTAGCTATGGCGGGGGCCGTGGGAATTCAACCCGGTATGAGCTGGGACGACTACCTCGAATACTTGAAGGGAACGGTCCCGCCTCTAGGTCCCTGGACCATCAAGCAGAACGGAGATGTTTTTGACTTGATTTATGAAGCTTGTATTGTGGAGGGTGGCGAGCCACTTTGCCACTGCCCACTTCTCCTGCTGGGAATGATAACGGAGCAGTTCCCTGAATGTTGCTCTAGCGGCAGCGGGGCACGACTAGGGGGACGTATGATTGAAGCTGCCACCAAGAAGCAAGTTGTTAGGGTTGAGGTGGTCGACTGCCCTACGAAGACTGCAGCAAAGGTTTGCCACTATAGAGTACGCGTAAAGTCCTAAGCCTTTCTTCTAACCGAAATACGGGCCTTAGCTGAGAAGCATAGAGTATTCTATTAGCCAAAGAACGAGTGTCATCGTACCCGTGAACGATGACGCGATATATGATATACCGTCTTGTGCACAACCATATAAAAGGAATGGGGTGATGAAGATGCTTAACAAAATATTTGAGAGTTTCGATGATGCGGTGGCCGATATCCCCGATGGGGCTTCTATTGCCATAGAATCCTGGGGCATCCCGGCCACTCCGCAGAACCTGATCGCTGCTCTCAAGAGGAAGGGCACGAAGGACCTCACCGTTATCACCCACACGTTCATCCCTCAGGTTTTCAGCGAGGAGCACGCCGCCATGCCTTCGGTGCTTCTCCCCCAGATGAAGAAGTTGATTTCGCCCATAGTGGGTATCATGCGGTTGGGCGCCGGAGGCTTTGTGAGGGAGTACGTGGAAAAGGGGCTGGAGGTCGAGGTCATGGGGCATGGCATTCTGGCTTCAAGGCTTTATGCCGGTGCTGCCGGGCTTGGCGGGATCTATGACCCTATTGGTGTGGGGACCATTCTGGAGGAGGGGAAGGAGAAGAGGGTTATCAACGGCAAGGAATACCTCTTTCAGGAGCCGATCAGGCCTGATTACGCCTTTATCGTAGGTCGCAAGGCGGACAGGCTGGGCAATCTGGTCTACCGGGGCAATTACAGGTCAGACCAGCCGATGATGGCAATGGCGGCCAAGGTAACCATCGTCGAAGTGGAGAAGATAGTGGAGGTAGGTGAGATTGACCCCGAGCATGTGGTTACGCCGGGGATATTTGTAGATCGCATTGTGGAGATCCCCCCAACAGGGCTGGGTACCCCGGAGAAGGGAAGTGCCGTGATACGCCAGATTACTCAACTGGAAAGTGTACGTGATCTGTTGTTCGGGAGGCAGGCAAGATGAAGCAAAGACTTGAGAGAGACGTCATAGGAATGAGGGCGGCGAAGGAACTGAAGGATGGTGACTGCGTCAATCTGGGATTCGGGATTCCCACTCTGTGTGCTCTCTATGTGCCCGAGGGCATAAGGTTCCAGACAGAGGCCGGGCTGCTGGGCTATGGACGCTTACTTATGTCGGACGAGGTTGAAAAGGCGGACTGGCACTACGTTGATGCCAGCGGCAGGTTCTGCACGCCGGCGCCCGGCATGGCCATTTTCGATGTCGTCACCTCCTTTGTCATGATAAGAAGCGGGCGCTTGATAAGCATCATGGGAGGATTTCAGGTCTCAGAGAAGGGAGACCTGGCGAACTGGAACACCGGCGGAGACGCTCTCGGTGGCACCATAGGCGGCGCAATGGACCTGGCTGTGGGGTCGAGGATGGTGATTATCACCATGGAGCACACCACCAAGGATGGAAAGCCCAGGCTAGTGAAGGAATGTACCTATCCGCTCACCGCCAAGGAATGTGTTGATCTGGTCATAACCGACCTGGCTGTGATCGAAGTTACTCCTGAAGGGCTTGTCTTGAAGGAAGTAGCCCCCGGTTGGACAGCGGACGAGGTGCAGGCCCTGAGCGAGCCTGAGCTTATCATATCCCCTGACTTGAAGGAGGTAGAGCTCTGACCTGGGAAGAGGGACCGGGTAAAACATGTTTGCAAGGGGATGATTCATAATAACGAAGAGAACCTATAGCCGAGCGAATTCTGCGATTTCGACCGTCACCCAGAAATTGGGGCAAAGACTTGCGAAAGGGAGAAGCGATGACAGAGCCAAAAAGCAGGGACATCACCTGGCACAGACCCCTGGTCACGCAGGCGGACCGAGAAAGAAGAAATAGGTACAAAGGGGCGGTCATATGGGTGACAGGCCTGCCCAGTTCCGGTAAATCTACCCTGGCCCACGAGGTGGAACGACTCCTGTTTGAAAGGGGTTGCAATTCCTATGTGCTGGATGGGGACAATATCCGGCACCGGCTTAACAAGGACCTTGGATTCTCCCCGAAGGACCGAACGGAGAATATTCGCCGGATTGGCGAGGTCGCCAATCTGTTTGCTGATGCGGGGGTGATTGTGCTCACCGCGTTTATCTCGCCATACCGAGAGGATCGGGATGGGGCAAGGGCGTTGAACGAGCGGGGGCGGTTCTTCGAGGTTTTCTGTAAATGTGCGGTGAAGGAATGTGAACGGCGGGATCCCAAAGGGCTTTGGGGGCGAGCCCGGAAAGGCGAGATTCGTGAGTTTACCGGTGTGAATGCCCCCTATGAAGAACCCCAGGCCCCCGAGATAATCGTGGAGACCGATAAACACAGCCTGGAAGAATGCGCTGAAAAGATCATGCGCTACCTGGAAGAGCATGATATCATTCCATCCGCCCCAAAAAAAATCGTCGGTGGCTCTGATTTGAAGAAAGGGGTAACATGACAGAGGTGAACAATGCTTTGTCACCCCATGGAGGCAGCCTTGTCGATAGGGTGATGGAGCCGGCCAAGGGGAGGGAGAAGGCCAAAGAGGCAAAAATCAGACTTGCTCTTGAGGGCCCAAGGGCAACCGAGATTATGAGCATAGCTTACGGTTTCTTCTCTCCTGTCGAAGGCTTTATGGGTTCCAAGGACGTAGACTCAGTGTGCAAGGACATGCGCCTTCAAAGTGGATACATCTGGAGCATTCCCATCGTCTTTGATATCTCGAATGAGGAGATAAAGGAGAAGGGGATAAAGGAGGGGGACACCCTTCTTTTTACATATCAGGATCAACCTTTTGCCACACTCGATCTGGAAGAGATTTTCTCCTATGACAAGACCCTGATGGCGGAAAAGGTTTATGGCACTGCAGAGGACAAACATCCCGGTGTAAAGAGGACGTATGCCTACAGGGACAGGTTCCTTGGCGGCAGGGTTATCCTTATAAACCCGCCCAAGATAAACCCGCCTTTCAACAAATACTGGTATCCACCTAAGGTGCTCAGGCAGAAGATAGCTGAGCTGGGTTGGAAGAAAGTTGTCGCTCATCAAACCAGGAATGTTCCCCATACGGGACACGAGTGGTTGATGAAGGGTGCGTGGTTTGCTTCCAGTGCTGATGCCGTCCTGGTAAGTTGCGTGGTTGGAGAAAAGAGAGCTGGAGACTATATCGACGAAGCGATCGTGCTAACCCATGATGCATTGGGGAGAGCCGGCTACTTCAAGGAAGGCACTCACCTCACATCCATTCTGCTGTGGGATATGCGGTATGCAGGGCCACGAGAGGCTGTCTTTCATGCTATTGTGAGGAAGAATCTGGGCTGCACCCATCATATGTTTGGCAGGGACCACGCTGGGGTGGGGACATACTACTCCCCATATGCTGCCCATGAGATATTTGAGCAAGTGCCCGACCTGGGCATAGGCTCGGTGCTGACCCTTGAGTGGTGGTATTGCCCGGTCTGCGGTGAGGTAACCTATTCGGGCCTCTGTGGACATGACAAAGAGCGGCAGGCATTCAGTGGTACCCTTATCAGAAGCATCATCCAGGATGGAGTCAAACCCCCGCGGCTGATATTCAGGCCAGAGGTCTTCGACCTGGTCATGGAAGCCGGTGACAAGTACGGCTTTGGGTCACCATTCGTGACTGAGGAGTATCTGGCCAAGAGGAACCCCGTTATCAGTGTTCCGCCGATGGAGATATAAGATGGCAGAAACCTATCCGATAAACATATGGATAAACGAAGAGCGATTGGAGAAACTCCAGCAAGCTGGGATTGCGGTCATGGTCCAGGAGGCGTTTGCTGGGCTGAGGAAGCTGTCGGTGCCCACAAATGAGCAACAGAGGGACGCAATATTGAAGAGGTTCCCCATGGCGAAGTTCGACTCGGCAACCACCAAGTCCATCGAGTTGCTGCCCAGGGATGTAAAAGACAAGATATTTGACTTGGTGGTCGAAAGGAAGACCTTAGACGTGATAGATGCATTTCTGGCATCCACCTAGGGTGGGGGGCAAGAGGACAGAGCTGCAATTGCTGCAAATACACCATCGTGATATAGTATCGTGATATAGTAGAGCGCAAAAGAATCGCAAGGAGAAGGAGACAAGAATGAAAAAGGGAATCATGTCATACGTAGCGCTAGCTTGGCTCCTAATTGGTGCGGTTTTTGTCGCGGTAGTAGCACGTCGTCACGGTCCGGTGAAACGCATCCCTAACGGGCCGCTCTATCCATTGGTGCCGGAGCGTGAGAAGTTCATCCGATATCACCCGGTAGACTACTCAAAACCGGTCGCCCATGTACCGATTCCCCAACATCCTTATATGGCGCCAAATCCGGGCAACAACATGCACTGTGACGCCTACATTAGCGACACCTATGAGGCGAGCGGACCACTCGGCTTGAATCCACAGATCGTCTCGAGAACCCAGGGCTTTGGAGGGTACGGTACGATTACCTTTGACAGCAAAGGACGGCTTGTCGCGGTCTACAGCAACGGGAGGGCGTTTAAAGTCGAGCTCATGGATCCCTACACGTTCGAAGAACTGGCATCCTATGATCTACCTCGACGGCCCTTGAAATTCTTTTTCCGGGGCGTCAAGCCTTGGGAATATCTCGGTGCGGGGATGTACTTCTACCTTGACAACCAGGATTGCGCTATAGTGCCAACGACTAAGAATACCATCCAGGTCGTTCAGGCTCCCGATCATGAGGGCCGCGGAGAGTTCAAACTGGTGCGCGAATACGATCTTGTGGATTACGTCGTGCCCGGGAAAGAGGACAGCGCTGCGTTTGTGCTGCCGGACTGGAGTGGGGAGTATTATTGGTTCGCAACCACGGAGGGAATGGTGGGAACGATAAATAAGGACTCTGGTGTCGTCCACACGATGCGGCTAGAGGGGGAGTTGATCGAGAATTCCTTCGCCGTCGGCGAGGAGGGGGTCTTCATTATCTCTGACCGCGCGATGTACCGATTCAACCAAGATGGCAATGGAAACATTATTGTAGATTGGCGCACGGATTACAGCAAGGCTGCTCAGCGAAAGGCTGGCCATATCAGCGTGGGCTCGGGAACGTCGACGACGTTGGTGGGAGGGCCGGATGGGTTGGCTGTTATCACAGACAATGCTGAGCCGAGGATAAATCTCCTGTTTATCAGGCGTTCCGACGGTGCTGTGGTGGGCAGCATGCCGCTGTTCGAAGAAGGTAAAAGCGGCACAGACCTCACAGCCATCGGCTTCGAGCATGCTGATGCGAATGGAAATGGTACCGGTGTATATTCGGCGATTGTGGAGAACAACTGGGGGCACCATACATTCCCCATCTCCTATCCCGAACCAGGCCTCACTCGCGTGGACGCCACAAGGCATGATGACGGCACCTATAGCTGCAAAGAGGTCTGGGCGAGCAGCGAGAAGACTGTTGGTGGGTTCAGGCTATCCTTGGGAAACGGTTTGGTGTACATCTACGGGAAGGATGGAGCATGGCTGAACGAAAAGTGGTACCTCATTGCTATGGATTTCGCAACCGGCGAGACGGTGTACAAGAAACTCATAGGTACAGGCTTGGGGTACAATAATTGGCAAGGTTCGCTCTTCCTCCACCCTGAGGGAATGGCATACTCCACCACTATCTTTGGGGCGGTGATGGTACGAGATACGGCTCCCTAGATTTGACGGCAGCCGAGTTCAAGCAAGATCTCATCTCAATCTCGGCTAGCGAGCGATAAAGGTCTGTCTCGCCTTGGCCACCAGGTCGCCATTCTGGTTGATATAGCTGATCTCCATAGTCAGAAAAATCATCCTTCCTGTTTTGCCCTCCCGCTCCCTAACGTCGGCGAACTTGGCATACCAGGCTAGTGTGTCGCCCGCGCGCACGGGAAGGAAGAATTCATATTCCACGCCGCCATCGAGAATGCGGAACAAGCCAGCCTTGAACAAGGGGGCAAACAATCTGCCCATCATCTCCATAGTGTCGCTACTTACTTTCCTTGGCCAGCCAAAGAAACCGGGAGGGCATATCAGTTCCCCGTACCTGCTGTTCCTGGCATACTCCAGATCGCTGTACAGAGGATTGGGGTTGCCAACGGCTTCGGCATATCTCCTTATGGCTCCCCTTTCCACCTCATTAACAACAGGCTGGGTCATTATGCCGATCAATCCTCTGAGCTCGGCCCCGATCTCTGAACCCTCGGTCATTTCAAACACCTCGCCGTAAATTTCGACACTTCATTAAGAATCGTCTGAGCCTGTCCTTCTCTTAGCTACCAGCTTCTTGGCAGGCCCAGTCCCAACGAACAGATAAGGTTCCTCATAACCTCTGAAGTGCCTCCACCCATGTTTAGCCCTATGCATAGCTGGTAGTCCCTCTCGAATCTACCCTGTAGCGGCGCCCATCTGGACTCCTTTACCTGTCCGTAGAGTCCCATGATCTGGCAACCGGCATAGGTTAGGCGCTGCAGCAGCTCTGTGGCGAGAACCTTTGTTGCTGCTGCCATAGGACCGGCCATCATCAGGCCGCCCTTGATCTGAGTCCAAACCACGGAGTAGGCGAAGGCGCGACCTGCATCGATCTCGATCGATAGCTGGGCCAGTCTGTGCCTGACGAGGGGGCTTTTGGCCAGGACCTCGCCACCCAGTTTTGTCTCCTTGCAAAACTCCACCAGTTCCTCAAGCTCCCGCCTGCAGACGGAGAACACCATGATCATGGAGCGCTCGAAGTTCGAAGTCATTTGGGAAGCCAGCCAACCCTGGTTCTCCTCGCCCACCCTATTGCGTGCCGGAACGCGGACATTGTCGAAGAAGACCTCGTTGAACATGTGCGCGCCTTCCATAGTGATGACGGGCCTGACTGTAATGCCCGGCGTCTTCATATCCACCAGAAAGAAGGAAAGCCCTCGGCTTCTCTTCTCCTCGGGATTTGTCCTGGCCAGCATGTTGCACCAGTCGGCACGGTGAGCGCCGGTGGTCCATATCTTTTGGCCGTTGATGATGTAGTCGTCGCCTTCCCTGACAGCCCGCGTGGTGAGGGATGCCAGATCGGAGCCCGCGTTCGGCTCGCTCCAGCATTGGCACCAGAATCGCTCTCCCCGTGCCATAGGAGGCAGATGTTCCCTCTTTTGCTCATCGTTTCCGCTGACAAGGAGGGTGGGGGCCAACACTCCTACGCCGAGGGGGTCAACGCCTGCTCCCCTGTGGTATCCCATGACCTCGCTGAAGATAAACTGCTCCATTAGGGGAGCATCCTGGCCTCCGTATTCCTTAGGCCATGGCCGGGAGAGCCAGCCCTTTGCCGCCAGTTTCTTCGCCGTCTGCTTGTGGAATTCCCAGCATGCATCAATGCCGTAGATTGCTTCGAGCGATGTCACCCATTCCTGTGGGGCATTCTTCATCTCTTCCCTGAAGAAGTCGTCGAACTCTTTTCTTAGCGCCTCTTCTTCTGGGGTAAACTGGAAATCCATTACCGCTCCTGTGAAACTATCATGTCATAGGCCTACGATGACGCAAGACACGACGTTATCGGCCGGGTGCCCCCCCATGTTTTGGGTTAGCCCTAGTTTTGGGTCCTTAATCTGGCGGGGGCCAGCCTTTCCCTGGAGCTGCTTGTATACTTCGTACAGCATCCTGAGTCCGCTGGCAGCTACAGGATGGCCAAAGCACTTTAAGCCACCGCTGGGCTGCACGGGCAACGGCCCATCGAGATTGAAGAAGCCGGCCGCGAGGTCCTCTCTAACCATCCCCTTGGGACTGAACTGGAGGTCTTCCATAATGATGGCCTCGTTTATGGAGAAGCAGTCGTGGACCTCAGCCATGCTAATTTCCTTTCGAGGATCCTTTATGCCTGCCTCGGTATAGGCTGCCAGCCCGGCGCGATACGTTGCCTCAATATGGGTAAAATCATAATCGGTCCTACTGGCACCGTCAGCGGGGTTGGTGCAAATCTGTAGTGCCTTAATGTAGACCGGGTCGGGCCTGAGTTTCTTGGCCTCACTAGCTCGCACCACGATGGCGGCGGCGGCCCCATCGCTCACCCCGCAACAATCCAAGATCCCCAGGGGCCAGGCGATTATGGGAGAATTCAGCACCTGCTCCAGAGTTATCTCTCTCTTGAAATGAGCCTTGGGGTTTAGGAAGCCATTGTGATGGCTCTTCACCGGTATATGGGCCATCATCCTTTTCCCGTCCTGGGGACTGAGTCCATAGCGGTGAAAATATCTGGTCGCCAGCATGGCAAACAGGCCCGGCGCTGACAGATTGGTTAATACATTCGGGGTCCCTAGAGGAACCTGGTTAGGGAGGCCAGCGATGCCCATATCCTTTAACTTCTCAGCTCCCACAGCTAGTGCTACGTCACATGCGCCGCATGCCACTGCGTAGGCGGCGCTTCTGAGGCAATCGGAGCCGGTGGCACAGGCATTCTCCAGCCTGCTTACAGGCTTATACTGAAGCCCCAGGGTCCCCGCCAGGGACATCCCTGTGCATCCTGAAGTCTCGGACCAGTGTCCTATCCACGCTGCATCGATATCCTTAGACTCGATTCCGGCATCTTCAAGAGCCTCATAGGTGGCATCAACCATCAGGTCTGAGACACTTTTGTCCCATAATTCACCAAACTTGGTGCAGCCCGCGCCAATTATGGCTACTTTATCCTTTATGCTCTCTGCCATTTTCTTCCCCCTCTCTTTAGACCCTTATCGGTCGAGCTTTCCAGTAGTAGTTGTGGACACCTCGATCAAAGAAGATCTTCCTGAAGGTCATCTCCGCCAGCATCCCCACTTCCACTTGATCTGGGTCGCGGTCCGTGAAATCGAACATCCCTCTGCCCCCTCCCTCGAAGTCGAGCATGGTGTTAGTGACTGGCGGGTCCGGGGTGGTTGCCAGATTATCATGCGTAAAGCTGAAGATTCTCGCCTTCTTGTCGGAGAATTTGTGATCTTCAAATTGATCCTTTGCCTGACATATCACACAGATCCTGCTCGGGGTCCTGCCGCCGGCACTGGCCGGTGCTCGATACTGTGGTGTGCCGCACTTTTTGCACCTCACTCCATAGAGGGCCAGGATTTCCTTGCGAGATCTGCGCAGCGCTGATATGGAGGCAGGCGCCAGTTCGGGGCGTTGTGCTGCCTCCAAGGGTATCAGGTTGCGCCATCGCAGGTATGTCTCATAATTGGTGACCATCCTCTTCGAGGCTAGGTGAGCTTTGATTCCCCGCCGGTCTCCGACCTTTTCTATGGCCTTGGTCACCTCGAGAACGAAGGCATCAGCCCCGTTTCCATAGCTGGCAAAGAGGATCTTGTCCCCAGCCTTCGCCTCCTCGAGGGCTGCCACCAGCATCATCATGGCGAGGGCGGTGCCGGTATTGCCTACTGTCATGAACATGGAGTCCTGGACCTGTGCGGGATCGAAGCCTAGATTCCTTGCCAACCTGTTGTGTGCTCGGACATCGAGGGGAGAGTAGTACACCGCCTTAGCGAAATCGCCAGCCTTCAGATTGCACTTGTTCATCACCCCGGTGATAGCCTCGGAGAGTATAGCAGAGTAGCCGGTATCAAGGACCATTCGGTCTTCCCAGGAGCGAACGAAGGTGTCCGTGTCCGCTCGCCACACCCCTGCGAATTCGTCGCAAATAGAATAACCGGCTTCCACGCTGGCAATCACATCCTCATCACCTAGGAGAAGGGCAGCGCTGCCATCGCCACAGCCTTGCTCCATAAGCCCCGAAGGCGCACCCAGGCGGGTATCGGCGGCCGCCACCACGATGTTCTTCGCTGATCCGGCTTTGATAGTATCTAGGGCAGAGGTCATGGCGATAGTTCCCGCCCTCAGAGAGCCCCCAAAATCCGCCGCTTTGATTTCTCGACCCAGGTCGACCACCGCTGAAATGAGGGCGGAGCTTTGTTTCTCGTTATAGGGATGGGTTGTAGAGGCGAAAAACAAACCGTCAACTGCTTTGGGATCAACATCACCCATACAGTCAAGAACCGCCTCCACTGCCATGGTTATGCTGTCTTCATCGTAACCGGCTACCGCCTTCTCCCCCGGTACCGACATTCCCAGCATGCCTATGCCGCGCCAGGCCCTGAAAAGCTCAGAGCGGTCCAGCCGGTGCAACGGTATGTAAGCACCATATGACGTTATTCCTACCATTGGCTACCTCCTTCTACGGCTCCTTTCCTCGGATGCAAATATACATTCTGGACTGCACCCTATGATTGGACAGATAGGGTTAGGAGAGTCTGACGGGGTAATTCCTTATCCGGGGCAGGTCAGGCACGTGCTGCTGTTTCATATTCCATCAATAGAGTCTTCACGAGTTCTTTGACGGAAACGATTCTATCTACCCGATAGGCGTTGGCCCCCGCAAAAGCGAATCCATTGCTGAGATTTCCCCTCTTCGCATTTGTCAAAGCGAGACCAATGCAGTACGGAGATTCTTCCAGTTTACAGGTTTTCAGACATTTCCATGGGCACTTGAATGGTTTTCTTGTTCCTGCTGATACTTCTTCAAGAAACCTGCTTTTTATAGCTCTTCCCGGCAAGCCGACTGGGCTATCAATTATGATGAGATCCTCTTGCTTGCATTTCAGATAAGCTTCTTTGAACTGTGTGGCGGCATCGCACTCGTAGGTTGCGACAAACCTGGTTGCCATCTGCACACCTTGCGCCCCCAACTGGGTGAACTCGTGTATGTCCGCACCGGTATATATACCGCCTGCAGCGATCACCGGAATGCTCTTAGCAAAACGTTGCTCATAGGGCTCTACAGCAGAAATAACCTCTGGTAATATCTTTTCCAGCGAATAGTCAGGATCATCTATCTGCTCTCTGCTAAATCCAAGGTGCCCTCCTGCCAATGGGCCCTCAACGACGATGGCATCCGGCACATGGTTGTAGTTCTTCCCCCAATATTGAAAAATGACGTTGGCAGCCCTTGCCGAAGATACTATGGGAGCAACCTTGGTTGTGCCGCTTGTTAGACGATCTACAGATAATGTCTTGGGTTTTCTGGCGATTCCTGCTCCAAGAAAGACTATCTCTGCGCGTTCATCGAATGCGGCCTCAACAAGACCGTCATAGTCTGTAAGTGCCACCATTATGTTCACACCGATGATTCCTGTCGTAAGCTCCTTTGCCTTGCGCATTTCCTTGCGCAAAGCTCTCTTGTTTGCTTCGGCAAGATTTGTCATGAAGTCAGGCTCAAGCATCCCGATCCCGGCGGTAGCGATGACCCCGATCCCGCCCTCATTGGCGACAGCCGATGCCAGACTCGATAGAGAAACGCCTACACCCATTCCTCCTTGGACTATCGGAACACTTGCTACCAAGTCACCTATTCGAAGTGCCGGTAGCTTATTGAAGCTCATTTAGTGTAGTCCTTCAGCCGGGAAGACCCAGCCCCGTGCACAGTATAGCACATGTAGTGCCAAGTTCACTTGACCTGCCCGCCAGAAATCGGTGCAAGTCAAGTGTCAGACTCTTGATTTTGAATGAGAGGAGATCTGGTATGGGCAGGTGTGTCGCTCTATGTGGATACCCAGCCCTCTGACAATCGGCGGAGCTCTCAGTACTTGGACGATTCCAGCTCTAACCGCGTTCTATACTTGATTCTAGATTCCAAGCGTTTCAGTTTCGCTACCTCGGCAAACGCTTCACTATGAGCTCCCTTTGTATCTCAGATGTCCCTTCAAGCAATTCATACATCTTGGCATCTCTAAAGAGCCGCTCAATCTTATACTCCTTGCTGATCCCATAAGCACCGTGGACCTGCATGCCCCATCTGCAGACATCCACCGCGGTCTGAGTCACGAATAGCTTTGTTATAGCCATGTCTTTGATAGTATCCATGCCCTGGTCCTTGAGAAAGGCAGCCCGATAGGTCAACCAGCGAGCTGCCTCGAGCCTGGATGCCATCTCAGCCAGAAGCCAGTGAATAGCCTGCAATTCGAAGATGGGCTCATCGAAGTGCATTCGGTGCATAGAATACCTGATGGCCTCCTCGAGGGAAGCCTGCATAAGCCCCACACACTGGGCACTCAGGCACACCTTGCCTATGGTCATCGCGTCCTTCAGGGCGTCAAACTTCCCGCCTTTGCTGCCCAGCAGGTTCTCCTTGGGTATTCGGACGTCTTCCAGAATCACATCCGCCAGCTCAGTGCCCCTCAAGCCCAGCTTGTCCATCTTCTTGTCGATGGAAAAGCCCTTCCTATCCGCTTCGACAAGAAAAAGGCTGATGTCCTCATCATCGTCCTTTGCGAAAATAAGGGCTGCATCGGCGAAAGTAGCATTGGTGATGAATCTTTTGGTCCCGTTCACCACATAGCCATCGCCGTCCGACCTAGCGGTTGTCTTTAGCATCTTTGGGTTCGAGCCTGTATCCGGCTCAGTGAAGCAGAAACAGACAACCTTCTTGCCTTCGCAAATCGGAATCATGTATTGCCTCTTCTGTTCTTCAGTACCCAGTTTGTTGAATCTGTCGCAGGTAACGTTTCCCAGTTGCACGTGTATCGCGAGAGGCGCCAGGACTTTTGCGATTTCCTCCATGGCTAGAACCAGGCTCACATGATCCGCCCCAGCCCCGCCGTATTCTGGATCAAAGGGGATTCCATATAGATTCATCGCAGCGAATTTCGGCCGGATCTCATGGGGGAAGTCGTTCTCCTTGTCCATTATATCTACCAGAGGCGTGAGCTCCGCTTCAGCGAACTTTCTGACCTCCTTTTGGAACATCTCCTGCTGCTCAGTTAGCTTGAAATTCACCGTTACTCTTCTCCTTTTTCGGTTCTCTCAGATTTGTCTAGCGCCAAAACGCAGAAGCCACTATTGTTTATCGAGCCCCAGCTCATCTATGGCTGTATCCTTGAGGATGAACTTCTGTATCTTGCCAGTGGCCGTCATGGGGAAGTCATCTATGAACTTCACGTACTTCGGAGCTTTGTAGTTGGCCATCTTCTCCCTGGCGAAGCTTATTATTTCCTCCTCAGTAGCGGTCTGGCCTTCCTTCAGCTTAATGAAGGCCATGGCCACCTCGCCCATTCTCCTGTCCGGCACTCCGGCTACTGCAACCATGGCTACCTTGGGGTGTGTCATGAGGAAGCTTTCTATCTCGGCAGGGTAGGCGTTCACACCTCCGGTAATGAACATGTCCTTGAGCCTGCCGGTTATCTGGAGGTATCCGTTCTCATCCATCGTGGCCAGGTCACTGGTGTGGAACCATCCTTTGCTATCAAAGGCCTTTGCGGTTTCTTCCGGCTGTTTGTAATACTCCTTCATGACAAACCAGCCACGAGTGCGAACCTCTCCTTGAGTGCCTGGCGGGAGTTCCTCTCCAGTTTCCGGATCCAGTATCTTGAGCTCACAATCGTCAAACATGAGCTTTCCACAGGTGTTGGCAACTAGCTCCGGTGGGTCACCACGCTGGGTGCAAGTGCTGATGCCAGTGTTCTCCGTCATTCCATAGCCCGATATCATATCTTGGATCGCCATTTTTTCGATGATGGTTCTTACCAGGTCCGGAGAGACATCGGCCCCACCGATAATCGCGCTCTTTATGCCACCGGTATCACGCTTGGGGAAATCGGGATGGTCCAGCATCATTATGTACATCGTGGGCGAGCCGGTGAAATTGGTGACCTTCTCTTCGTCGATCAACCTCAAGGCCTCGCCGGGGTCGAAGGACTCCATGGGCAGAATACAGGCCCCATGACACGCACCCAGCGTCATTCCAGTCATATTCCCCATGTTGTGGTAGAAGGGAGATACAACTAGAATACGGTCCCTCTCTGTCATTTGAAATCTGTCGCTAAAAGCAGAGACAACCCTGATGTACTGGTCATGAGTGGTTACCACGCCCTTGGGAAAGCCTGTCGTACCTGAGGTAAAGGGAATGATGTAGACATCTTCAGGCTCTACCGCCTGCTGAGCCTTCTTCAACGCATCAGTACTGGCATAGTCCTTGCCGGATTCCAGCACTTCATTGTAATCGAGCATTCCCGGATAGCTCTGTTCGCTGACCATGATGACCCTCTTGAGTGGGGGTAGCTTCTCGCATTGCAGCTCACCAGGCTTGCACTCTTTCAGCTCCGGGCAAACCTCGTAGATCATGGGCATGAAGTCTATCTTCAGGAAGTGGTCCATCATGAAAAGGGTGGTTGAATCGGACTGCCCGAGGATATATTCCAGTTCGTGAACTTTGTACCGCGTGTTAAGAGGGATAACGGGAGCCCCTATTTTGACGCAGGCAAAATGGATGTAAACCCACTCGGGTATATTGCTCATCCAAATTGCTACCTTATCTCCCCTCTTGACGCCCATTTTTAGCAGAGCGCTGGCCATGGAGTTCGCTCTCTCCAACAGTGTGTCGTACGTTACCCGCTCTTTCCCGCAGACGATAGCCTCCTGCTTGGGGTATTTGGCTCCCACCATGTCCAGTATACTTCCTAAGGTATCGCCGGGTTTTGTCTCCATCATTCTTACTACCCCCTTGACAGGTTTCCTCCGGGCAGCCTCCTCGTTTGCACAGGAACTCGACCAATAGTATAAGTTGGGGCTGTAGCACGTGTCAATGTCCGAGGTTGTCGGTCCCACACCGCTTGATTTAAGAAGGGAGGGCGTCTGCTCAGGATTTCAAGCGAACTCATTGACAGTTAGTGGTGAGTATCTTAAAATACCTGCGCTTCCTGGTGTTCTCCCTCAAGATTCAAAAGGGACAGGACTAGAGGGCCGCCACTAAATCTCAAGTGAAGAGGCAACGTATGACCAGTCACAACAAAGTTGGGAAGCTAAGCGATATCGGGGAGTTTATCAAGGATGGAAGCTTTGTCGGTATCGGGGGCGGCTGGAGCTGCAACAAGCCCATGGCCATCATCAGGGAAATCATCCGGCAGAAAATCACCGGCTTGAAGGTGATGTCCATCGTCGGGGGCTGGGAAATGGAGTGGCTTTTGGCCGCGGGCGCGGTGGACCATCTGGTCTTCAGCTTTTTGAGCCTGGAGGCTTTCGGCTTGCCCCCCAACTTCCGCAGAGTCGCGCAGAGAGACTTGATCAAGTTGACCGAAATTGAAGGCTGCAGCATGGTCAAGGCGCTGCAAGCCGCGGGAAGAGGCGTTCCCTTCGCTGCGTTCGACGGGCCCAAAGGATCGGATATCGTCAAGGAGGCCCCCGAGCTGTATAAAACCGTGACCTGCCCCTTTACCGGCAAAGAACTCACGGCTGTACAGGCTATCGCTCCGGACGTGGCCATCATCCACGCCCAAAGGGCCGATGAGCAGGGGAACGTACAGATTTTCGGCACCTCTGCTTCGGACCTGGATATGGCCATGGCTGCCAACTCAGTAGTTGTAACCGTAGAGGAGATCGTCTCCCTGGAGCAGATTCGCGCGGATAAGACGGCAACCGCGATCTTCCGCCCCGAAGTGGACTTAGTGATCCACTCTCCCTTCGGAGCCTCCCCTTGCAGTTGCGTCCCCTACTACTCCGCCCATCTTATGCAGATGATGAAGGATGTCCAGGGTATCGGCAATCCCGAGACCGCGGGCGAATACATCCAAGAACTCATCGGTGAGAATGAAGAGGAGTACATGAGGAACGTCGGTGGGGAGACGACCAGGAGGAAACTCACAAGATTGGCCAAGAACACCAAACGCATCCAGTTTCCTGATGCATTGAGCGACGAGGCCGCATCAGAGTTCGATGCCTCGGCCCAGATGGTGGTGAGCCTGGCCCGCACCATTGACGACGGGGACTCCATCATATTGGGCTCATTCACCCCACTGGCGTACACCGCGTATATGCTGGCCAAGCTGACCCATGCGCCCAACGCCTTCATCGTGGGCTATAGTGGCGTTGACCCCCTTCCCTTCCAGCTGAGCTTTCACTCCTCTGAGGCTGCCTGCACTGAGTCTGCGGCGGGGCTCTGGTCCATGACGGAGTGCATCGAAGCATTGCACCTGCGGGGAATGGGGGATGTAGAGGCCGTTTCCAGCGCACAATTGGACGCCAACGGCGATATCAATATCTCCTGGCTCGCGATGCCGGTCAAGGACGCTGAGGGCAAACCCACGGGCGAAATGAACCCCCGCGCGGTGCGGCTGCCCGGAGGCGCCGGCGCACCGGTGGTTTACGGCTTGCACCGCAAGGGCGTCGCTTACTTCGCAGGGCACTCGAAGAACACCTTTGTTCCCAAGGTCAACTATATCACGGGCACGAGGTACTACCTCACCGACGAGGAGCGCAGGGCTCAGGGACTCCGCCCCGGCCCACTGATTGTGGTCACCAATCTCTGCGTCATGCAGATGGTCGAGCGCGGCAAATGGAAGGTCCTGTCGCTGCACAACGGCGTCACAGCCGAGGATGTGATCGACAACACCGGCTTCGAAGTGGAAATCCCCTCGGATTGTCCGGTTACCAAAGCACCTACTGTGCAGGAGCTCGAGCTGATCAAGCAGATCGACCCGCAGGGCATAAGGTTTCTTGACTTTATGAGCGGTAAGGAACGGGCCGCCAAACTTCCGTCCATTATCGAGGCCGAATGGGAAAGTGCCTAGAAGGGCGGCAAATCAATATAGGTTTATCCCCGAAGGAGGCGAGCAGATGTTTGACGAGAAGACGTTGGAACAATGCCGAAAACTGATGGAGCAATACGAGGCTGCTGTCGCTGAGCGGTATCAGGGGAAAGACTTTTCCTCAACTACAGGCTCATCAGGGATACCAATAAAGCCGGTATATACCCCGCTGGACATACAAGACCTCGACTTCGAAAAAGATATTGGTGTGCCCGGCTCCTATCCTTACATGAGAAGCAACTACCCCCTGCACTATCAATTCCAGCCATGGATAAATCAACCGGTACACGGATATGGACTGCCCGAGCATACTCGAGAACGAATGGACAAACTGGCTCAAGCTGGGATGGAGGGTTACTTCGGCGGCAGGTCGTACAATCTGGTGTGGGATGTGCCATCCCACTTTGGAGTCGATCCCGACGAGCCCGATGCACAAGGGTATATAGGCAAAGACGGAGTGAGCTGCGTCACCGATGAGGATTTTGCACGGATGCTCCACGGCATAGACCTCACCAAGACCAACATTGTGGTCATAAATGGTGATACTCTCCCCATGTTCGCCCACTTTATTGCCTATGCCGACAGTCAGGGCGTACCACGAGATCAGCTTCGCGGCAACACCATGAACTGGCAGTTCGGAGCATGGTATGCCCCCAACCATCTCTGGGAAAGCGAGGGCGGACTGAAACTTGCCACCGAAGTCATCTATTTCTGCAGCAAAGAGATGCCCAGATGGAACCACACGAATATCCAGGGTCATGGTATGTCAGAGACAGGCGCCGATGCTGTCCACCAGATGAGCTACGGTATAGCCACGGCCAGGGCAATTGCCGACTCATGCGTCGCCGCAGGCTTGGAGCCGGACTCGTTCATGCCCGGGATAGGATTTCAGATAGCCCAGTGCAATGACCTCTTCGAGTATGTTTGCATGTTCAGAGCGTGGAGAAAGCTATGGGCTAGCACTGCTCGGGAGAGATACGGCTGCAAGCGGGCATCGTCCATGCAGTTGAGGACACACACACATACCTCCTGTTTTGAGCTAACCAAGCAGCAGCCGCTGGTCAACCTAATCCGCAGCGCCTATCACGCTTTGGGTGCAGCCCTCTCAGGTACAACGGCGATGGAAATCCCGGGATATGACGAGCCAATTGGCATTCCCACCGAAGAATCGGCAATTCTATCGCTGAGGATACAGCAGGTCATACGCCACGAGACAGGCATAACCAAGGTGAGTGACCCGCTTGCAGGTTCCTATTACGTGGAGTGGCTTACACACAGGATGGAGCAGGAAGCAAGAAAGGTTTTGCAGGAAATTGACGATGCGGGCGGTTTCGTGAAGGCACACAAGAGTGGCTTGTTGATGAGCACTATGCGCAAGAATGCCAGCGAGTGGCGGCGAGCTATTGATAGGGGGGAAGAGGTGATCGTAGGCTGGAACAAATACGTCGTGCCTGAAGAGGAGGAAATCAAACCCTTCCGAGCCGATCCTGACGTGGCCAAGATCGCCATAGAACGCATCAAGGAATACAAAGCCAGCCGCGACCAGGCAAAGACAGATGCAGCTCTTGACGCGCTGGTAGCAGCAGCGGAGCGATTGGACAAAGGCGAGTGCGGTCATGTGATGCCGGCATGCATCGAAGCAGCCAAGGCCAAGGCAACCGCGGGCGAGATATCAAAGACCTTGAGGAAGGTCTTCAAGTGGGGACCGCAGTATAGCGTATCACTGCCACACTAGGAGAGCATCCACAAAAAAGCTGGATATTCCTGCCGGTAATTCAACTTCAGGGTAGGAGGTACCGAGAATTGAAATCTAATGGCAAAGCCAGGGTCCTCTTGGTCAAGCACTGGATGGAGTGCCACGACCGGGGGGTGAAGACCGTCGTAGCGAATCTGAGGGATGCAGGCTTCGAGGTGGTCTATGTTGTGTATATGCGGCCGGAGGAGATAGTGGCGTCAGCCATTGAGGAGGACGTGGATGTGATAGGGATGAGTTTTTCAACGGGGGCCTATGATGCTCACGTACCAGAGGTGATGAAATCGCTGAAAGAAAAAGGTATGGAAGACGTGACGGTGCTGGTTGGAGGCCTGATACCCGATGAGGACATTAATTGGCTGAAGAAACAAGGAGTCAAGGAGGTATTCGGCGCCGGCTCAGACCTAAACCAGTTGATCGAGCTGGTAGGCACGGCCGCTCGCAAGTAGGTGGTGCGCGCCGCGTACCTTCACTGAACTGATAATCGGACGCGCATGGTGCGGGGGTGCCCCAGGCGCATGGTTCAAGCTAGGGACCGGCGCAGCCCTGATCTCCCTAGCGCAGCACGATGCGACCTAATCAGATGTTTCATCTGAGGATAATGTACGAGTAGGGAGAATAATAGAGCCTTTTTTTAATTGCAATATATTTAGGCCAAGAACGTCCAAAAGAGTGGCAAGGGCACCCTCTAAAAATCCAACAGCCCTAGTGGCTTCTTCAAATAAGGGGCGAATGGATTCGGGATCTGGTGGTGTTTCGCCACCATGAGAGACAGCATTACGAAGCTGGAGTAGGCGATCAAGAGCATCGAGATGTGGGACTATCTTATCGCAAATTATAAGATTTGGGATATTCTCTCTACTGCAAAGTTCTCTCATCGAATCAATCAGAGGAGCAAGAGGCTTTGGTAACACCTTAGCATCGATAGATGACTTACCTTCAACAAGAGAATAAGAATAGGCATAGTAGGCCCGCAAAGCAACGGCGGCAGCAGAGAGGATCTCATCGGCAGAGGAGAGAAAATGTACATTTTGAAGCTTATTGCGGACAGCGTCTCGAACGCCTTTTCTAAGCTTATCTTCTATCTCCGGATCAAAAGTCTGAACTTGAGATGGAAGCGTTGGAACGTTGATATGGATTACGCCCATTAAATCATGGGTAAGGGTTTCTTGTAGGTTATCTGGATCGGGTTTACGGCTCTTTTGTTGTAAGAGAGTTTCAGCGAAAACTCTAACTGTTTCAGGATCAGGTGGTAAATTAGCGAATATCTGCTGTTGAGTCTGGGAGGTGATGTTTTGAATTTGAGTTGAGAGGGTAGAAACCTGACTACTAAGGTGCCCAATATCTTGCTTGGTAGTATTAAGCTCATTGGATAAACCATTTAACTTCCTAGAAAAGTCAATTAGATTTCCTATTTTCAGCCTCTGTGCAAGAGGAACAAGCGAGAGCGCAGCGAGGAAGACTATAAGTACAGTGGAAGGAGTTTCATCGTAAGATATCCAATGATTAAGTACGAAGAAAAGGATAATGAGCCATGTAACGATAAGAGGTATATAGGCTAGATTCATTACTACGGGTCCTGTACGTAGGAAAAGGCGCAATCTACCTTTCACACCGGGGTAGATTAGCACGATGTTCGTCTGCTGTCAACTTAATTGAAAGGGGAGTGGTATAACTCTGCATGGATGGGATAGTGAGGTTGGAGAGGTAAACGAGCAGAGTTCAAAACGAAAGTTACTAGACTGCGCGCTGGTGTGGAGGATTGCCAGTATCAGTCTATGGCTTTGGAGCCGAGGTTGACACCCAGGGGGACGGCGAGGTCGGTGAGGACGTTGGTGATGGCGTCCTTGATGCCCTGGCCCTCGTGCTGGCTGAGGATGTAGTGCGTGCGGAGTGGGCGGGCAACGCTCTTGGTGGCCGCCTTATTGCGCGCGATGCCGGAGCGCGGATTTTGCGCTAATCGAAGGGGTACTCCAGCGCCTCCATTGGGTCATATGGTAGGCCCACGCCCAACCTTTTCACACCGGCAACCTCGCCGGTGGTGCAGTTGGCCTTGCAGCACTCCATCTCGAAACGGAGGATCTCGGGGTCACCGGTCTCAACGGCACGGCGCAGGTCTTCCAGGGCCTTCCTGGCCTTGGTCTGAGAGCGGGTGCGCTTGAGCTCCTTGAGATCCTCGATGTAGCGATTCACCAGGTCGAAGTCCACCTGGTGGTGGTAGGCTTCCACGTCAGCCTCTTCTTCCTCAGGGATGGTGAATTCATTGACGCCAACAACGATCCGTCTCTTGTCCTCGACCTCCTGCTGGTACTTGAGCCAGGCCCTCTCCATCTCACTGTCTATGTAGCCACTGACCACCGCTGCCGACATGCCGCCCATCTCCTCGATGGTATCGATGGTCTTCTGCATCTCCTCGTCCATCTTCTCGGTGAGGCTCTCCACATAATAGGAGCCGCCCAGGGGATCGGCCACGGTTGCAACTCCCGTCTCGTAGGCCAGTATCTGCTGTGTCCTCAGGGCAATAGTCGCTGCCTCCTCGGTGGGAATAGCGATTGCCTCGTCGTAGCCGGCCACTTGAAGTGACTGGGTTCCTCCAAGCACCGCTGCCAGCGCGCCGTATGCGGCACGCACGATGTTGATCACCGGCTGCTGCCGCTCCATCATCACTCCTGCGGTGTTGACATGGAACTTGAGCCCCAACGACCGCGGGTCGGCAGCGCCAAATCTCTCTTTGAGGTTACGCGCCCACACCCTTCTGGCCGCTCGGAATTTGACTATCTCCTCAAAAAGATCGATCATGGCGCTAAAGGTGAAGCTCACCTTAGGAGCTATGTCGTCGATGTCCATCCCCCGCTTGGTGAGCATATCGAAGGCCTCGAACGCTCTGGCGAATTCCCACGCCACCTCCTCTACAGCTCCAACTCCGGTTTCTCTGATAATGTATCCGTTGAAGTTAGCCGGGTACATTTTGTCACAGTTCTTAATGATAAACTCCAGCTTGTCTGCGAACTCCTTCATTCTCTTCTGCTGCACCGACGACAGAATACCGCTACCGCCTTGCTGCTCGCCGACTGCAGTCCAGGGGATTCCCTGTTGGTCGGCTCGTTCGCGGCCGCCGTACAGGCACACCGGCGCCGAGACCGTCGGCGGGGTGATCACCCCGCTCACCCTGAGCTCTGAGTAAGGGACCCCTTGGTGGTCAGCCAATAGCAGGTAGGAGGGGAGGGTAAGGGGCGAATGTGCAGTGAGCATGGTGCTTATCTCATCCAGGCGTATCCCGTCCATGATAGTCCACACATCCTGCATGGTATTGACGGGGACGCCCGCGCGGCCAACGCTGCCCTCAGCCCAAGGATGGTCGGAGTCAATTTGGATCTGGGTGGGCTGGTCGCAGATGACATTGATGGCATTCTCCCCCTGGCTGACAAGGTACTTCAGCCGCTCGTTGGTGAGCCTCGGGGTGGAGCAGCCAGTGATCTGGCGTCGGCTCCATAGTCGCCCTCGGTACATGTCCTCATAGATGCCTCTGGTGAAGGGATAGTGGCCAGGGTCGCCAATCCCCCCATACTTGATGTCCCCGACATCCTTGGGAGTGTACGCCGGCTTTACGGGGATACCCGACCAGGTCTCCTGCCTCTCTGATTTCTCGAAGTAACCGCTTCCTGCCGTCCCATTCACTTGTGTCACCGCCTCATTTCCTCCTCTTGCGGGCATTCTCCTTGATATAGTCCATCGATACACTCATGGGGGTGGCGCTGGGGAACACCTCGTCAACCCCCATCTGCTTGAGCACGCTGATGTCGCGGCGGGGGATATTTCCGCCGACGACTAGCAGCCTGTCCTCCAGGCCGTGCGCCCTTATCTGATCGGCCATCATCCTGACCAGGGGAATATGATCCGCTCCCTGGAAGCTCAGCCCGATGACATCCGCATCCTCCTCGGTGGCTGCACGGGCCATGCGCTCTGCTGTCTGGTGAGTGCCCAAGTAGATAACCTCCATGCCAGCTTTGGACAGCCACGTGGCGATCATCCTTATCCCTCTGTCATGGCCGTCGAGGCCGATCTTGCCGAGCAATACGCGTATCATCTGTTTGCCCATACCCCATCCTTCGCTTTCGGCTGGCCCCCTTCAGCAAGACCGATTTTACCACAACGGGGAGAACTGTGACAACACGGCTCCGAATCTGGCAGGCCCTGGTTTCGGATTGTCGGAAGGCCTTGACAGCAAACAAGCAGGCCTCTTAACATAGCTATAGCCGTTGGTATCGGAAGGCGCTGCATTATTCTCAAGTGGAAAGAAGGAGGGGACGCGTGATGCATGATGTTGCGGTTGTGAGATATGAAAAGCCCTTTGAATCATTGAGAAAAGCGGTGGACTTGGCGGGAGGCCTCGGAGACGTCTCCCGCGATTCAAAGGTGTTCATTAAGCCCAACTTCTGTCTGTGGCATGAAGGGGTGAGTTTCCCCAAGTATGGCGTCTTGACAACGGCACGAATGATTGAAGATATGGTGATCCTCTTGAAAGAACATGAAGTGAGAGATATTACCATACTGGAGGGTATCGTTGAAGCCGAGAGGAAATCCGAATCCGTGCTTCAACTTGTGGCCAAAGGCATGGGACTTGATGTCCTTGCAGAACGCTATGGCGTAAAGATAATCGACGTACTGAGAGGCTCTTTTGCCAAGGTCACCGCAGGTGACGTGACGTTATCAGTTAATAGAGATCTCCTTGATGCTGACTACGTCATTAATATGCCGGTGCTGAAAACGCATACTCAAGCCGTGGTGTCTCTTGGGATCAAGAATCTGAAAGGTGTGCTCAATATCGCCTCCAGAAAGAGATGCCACAATGCAGACCAGAGTATCGATCTGAACTATCATCTCGCCAAATTACCGGGCATGCTTTCGCCATCCCTTACCATCATAGATGGTATCTATACCCTGGAAAGAGGGCCCCTCTATACCGGTAGAGCGCACCGATCAAACATCATCATTGTTTCAAAAGACCTTATCTCTGCTGATAAGGTAGGGGCAACAATCTTGGGTTTTGCCCCCCAGACTATCCCTTATATAGTTCTGGCAGCTAAGAACAATGGTCGAGCGACTGATCTAAGTGATGTAAATATCAGAGGGGAAGTCGACATAAAAACGGCCTTGAAACCTCATAAGTGGGAATTTGAACAGAATGAATCGGGCGACCTGCCGCTATTCTTTGAACGGGCAGGAATAAGGGGCCTGACGTACCCGCAGGCGGATAACACTATGTGCACGTACTGCTCAGGACTTATCTACCATGTAATTTGGGGTATCTTGATGGCGAAGAATAGAGACAAACCGTTCGACGATATCGAAATACTGCACGGCAAAATCCATGAACCTTCGGGAGGGCACAAGCATACACTGCTTGTTGGTCAATGTCAGGTGAAGAAGAATGGTCACAACCCGTTAATAAATCATTGTGCGAGAATAAAGGGTTGCCCGCCCAGCAAAAAGGACCTTCTTGAAGCATATGCAGAACTTGGAATTGAATTGCCTGATAATTTCATCGAGTGGATGGAAAGAAGCCCGGAGACTTTCATCAGGAGGTATGAAGATCAGCCAGAGTTCGACGACGCATTCTACAAAATCCAGTAGATTGTAAAATAGTCCCATAGAAAGGAATGAATATCTATGCAGGAATCTTCAACGTCAAATCTTTCAGCTAGAGGCTTTCAGGTTGCAGATACCATTATAGAGAATTGCGCAAACTCGTAGCGTAGTGAGATGCAAAAGAATGGGGTTGGTCATCAACAGCGTGAAGGGGGAGATGAGGAGCAGGTGAGAAGATCTGCCCAAGAAATAGGCTTAGAGACCCTTGCCTGTAGCCCTGAAGATGAGAACATAGCTAGATATGATTTGATGGGGAGGCCAATATTCGATATTGAGGACGACTCACCCAGTGTGGTGGCTGCCACAGAAATAGTCGAGAGGCTGGAGCTCTTGTCCTAAGCCGGGCGTGCCGCAGCCAAACAACTAGGGAACTTTGACCAAAGTGAGTAGCCATTAGTGGCTCTCAGCGCTCGCCTCCTGGAACTCCTCTCTCGCAACAAAACTCGCTCTCGCTTTTGTGATTGCATTGTGCACGGTTGGGGTTTCCACAGCCGCCACCGCGATGACGTGTCCGAGCGACAACCAGTGCAATCAGATAGGCAAAATGCAGAACCAGATGTGATAGAATCGCAGGCCAACAGGGAGTGCGAGTCTGGAACTGAGTGCGGAAAAGTTATGTTTGGCTCCCCGAGCAGGATTCGAACCTACAACCTAGCGGTTAACAGCCGCCCGCTCTACCGTTGAGCTATCGGGGAGTGTTGAACACCACACCTTGCGATCTTGGGATTGTTGCGGCTCTTAAGGTGCTGCGCGCTCAAGTATAGCACAACAGCACGGCGCATATCAACAGGTTCCAGAATCACTGGAACCTTTCTTTTTCGGGCCTTTCTTTTGGGAGGAAAAGTTAAGAGAAGTTGTTGGCGACACTCAAGTAATAGGTTATAATCTCACCTGCGACTGATGTAGACGATTCGTACTTAACTCCGAGTGCTATGAGTTTGCGTTCCGATTGAGGAGGGTGGAAATGGGAAAAGGAACTGAAAAAAAGGCTGGTAGCAGAACCACGCGCGAAGGAGCACAGGGAGTACTGAGAGAGAGCGAGGGATTTTTCCGCGCGCTGATAGAAAACTCGATAGACGCCATCACTGCTCTCAATGCGGATGGAACTATACGTTACGCAAGTTCATCCTTTGAGCGCATGTTGGGGATTAAACCGGAAGAGGAAACTGGCAAGAGCGGGTTTGACCACGTTCACCGAGACGATTTGGCAAAAGCTGCTGATGCCTTAGCTCAACTAGTCCATGACCCGGGAGCTATTGTTCACCAAGAGGTACGTGTTCAGCATGCGGATGGCTCGTGGCATTATCTTGAGGTTATAGGCAAGAACCTTCTCGATGATCCTGCCGTGAGAGGTATTGTTGGCAGTTTCCGCGACATCACCGACTGGAAGCGGGCTGAGGACGCGCTGCGGGACAGCGAGGAACAGTACCGCCAGCTTGTAGAACTCTCCCCCGATGCCATTGCCGTACACAGCGAAGGCAAGATTGTCTACATAAACACTGCCGGAGCAACACTTCTCGGCGCGGCAAACGCCGAACAACTCATTGGGAAACCAATAACCGATTTCGTGCACCCTGATTATCGAAAAACCGTCGAGGACCGGCTTAGAGAGTTAAGAGAAGAAGGAAAGAGAGTTCCCCTGATTGAAGAGAAGTTTGTCCGGCTCGATGGGACAGATGTTGATGTGGAGGTGGCAGCAATTCCTGTTACCTACCGAGGCAAGCCAGCGGTGCAGGCTGTCGTCCGCGACATCACGGAGCGCAAGCAGGCACGGGAGGCTCTGCAAAAGGCCCGCGATGAGCTAGAAATGCGTGTAAAGGAACGAACCTTGGGGCTCACACAGGCTAACAAAGCTTTGCGGGCTGAGATAAGGGGACGCAAGCGGATGGAGGATGCGTTGCGGCGCGAAGAAGAGTATTTTCGAGCACTCACAGAGAACTCTTTGGACTTCATCGCCGTTCTAAACAGTGATGGAAGTGTACGCTATGAAAGTCCGTCGGTCGAGCGTGTGCTGGGATACAGACCAGAAGAGCGAATCGGGAAAAGCGGGCTTGAGCATATTCACCCTGAAGATATGTCAGAGGCGGCTAATTTACTAGTTCGTTTGGTAGAGACCCCGGGAACTACGGTCCGCGTACAGTCACGCTTTCGGCATAAGGATGGCTCATGGCGCGTTCTTGATGTGGTAGCCCAAAACCTTCTGGACAATCCTGTGGTCGCAGGCATTGTTGCCAATATGCGAGACGTCACGGAGCAGAATAAGGCCGAGCAGGCACTACGGGAAAGCGAGCACAACTATAGAGTCCTGTTCGAGAGCACAATCGATGGCGCCGCTGTAATCGATGCCGAAACGATGAAAGTGGTGCTTGCTAATGAGACCGCTGCGAAAATGTATGGATTTGATTCTATGGAGGAGGTGGTTGAGGCGAATCTAGTTGACTACGTTCATCCAGACGATAGAGAGCGGGCTCTCACTACTCTTGCAGAGGATCTGTTTGAAAAAGACCTGCGTCGGGTTGAGGAATTTCGCACTCTTACCAAAGACGATGGAGTGAGATGGATAGCCGGTGTCGGCACAAGAGTTGAATACCAGGGAAGGCTGGCAGGTTTGATTTCGTTCAGAGACATCACCGAGCAAAAGCGCATGGACGAGAAACTAAGAGAGCTCTATGAACAGGAAAGGGAATCGAGGCAGCAGTTAGAAGCGGAGATGAAGAAGAGAGTAGAATTCACCAGGGCATTGGCGCATGAGCTGAAGACCCCGCTCACGTCGGTGCTCGCTTCCAGCGACTTGCTGGAGTCTGAACTCCGCGAGGAACCCTTGCAGACCCTGGCCAGGAGCATTAGACAGGGTGCCTCGAATCTAAATAGCAGGATTGATGAACTCCTCGACCTGGCAAGAGGCGAGGTTGGCATGCTCCAGTTGAAGCTCGAATGGGTTGACATGTCGAAACTGCTTCGAGAGACCGCCGAGAGTATGATTCCATTGGCTTCGAGGCGTGGCCAATCCTTAGTGATAGCATTGCCCCTTTCCCTTCCCCCAGTGCGGGCTGATGCAGCGCGCCTGCAGCAGATTGTAGCCAACCTTCTTAGCAATGCCCTCAAATTCACCCCTGTGGGCGGAAACATCAAGCTAGGAGCCAAGCAAAAGGACGCTGCTCTGGTCGTTGAGGTCCGCGATATGGGGCGTGGCATACCCAAAGAGGACCAGAAGTTCTTGTTCGAGCCATATCATCGCCTGCAAACGGAACCTTCGGGGGGACTGGGGCTGGGGCTTGCTCTGTGCAGGATGCTGGTAGAGTTGCACGGCGGCCAGATATGGGTGAGAAGCCAGGTAGGTAAAGGCTCAACATTTGGCTTTTCATTGCCCTTGGAGACTGCTGACAAACAGGCGGAAGGGCTGGAAAAGCCACCAAAACTATGGACGGTGTTGATCATCGAAGATGACCAGAACATCGTGAGTACTGTTTCCGTAGCGTTTCAGATGCGCTGGCCTGAGGCTGAACTGGTATCAACCGTCATGGGGGAAGAAGGGCTACATCTCGTGGAGACGGAAAACCCTGATCTCGTGATCCTCGATCTCGGCCTGCCAGACATCGACGGGTTTGACGTCTTGAGACGGCTCCGCCTTTTTTCTACAGTACCTGTTGTCATCCTCACTGTGAGGGGAGACGAAGCCGATAAGGTCAAGGGGGTTGAGTTAGGAGCTGATGATTACGTCGTGAAGCCTTTCAAGCCGCAGGAATTGCTGACACGCCTAAAGGCTCAGTTGCGAAAATCGATCTCCCCCTGATGAAGATGCCCCCCATCGTCTGCGGATCGTTGCGCCTTGACCCATCCACGTTCCGCCTCCCTTTTTCTCTGATTGCCCGCTTCAAATCCGCATGGCTTGGCACTGCCCCTCAAGACCTGATAGGTCAGCAGAAAGGTGAGGTTTCCACTCCGGGCAAGGCCATCGTGCGCAGAAGCTCAGAGAGCTGCTTTTCAAGCTCACGTTGTTCTTCCGCAAGCCTCGCCAATTCACGCTTGTCTTCGGTGGGTCTCACTATCTCGTAGTCACCTTGGGCGGTGCCTGCTGTCACCTCAAGCGTAACCCTGACGTCGGCGACTACATCTGGCGCCTCACTTCGGACGGCACCTTGCGTACCGCCTCTGGTGGGATGGACTTTCCCCTCTACGTTTATCCTGGCAATTGTTCTCAGATAATATCGACTTTCTTTCAGGAATCGTATACCCAGAGTCGTTAACAAGATCGTAGGTAAGAGAAGAAGGCCGAACACGATGTAAGGCAGGTCACGCCTCGGGGAATCCCTCTTTGCGATGAGTTCACTCTTGAAGAAAGCCACGCCGCTGCCTGCATCGGGTTCGGCTCCCGACGGCTTGTACTCACATACGTAGCCGCGCTTATCCAGGAAATCGTGCAAAGCTCTGGTTAGCTTTCGAGTGGAAGCTACGCTGACATCCCATGTGCTTGGCATCAAAATGCCTCTTAACGGTATTCCACTGCGACACGTATGATACCACAGGAAGTGGGTGGCGGAAAGCCTGGCTTGCCATCCTTGGCGTGAGTTGCTGCTGCTGTAGATGAAAAAACACCGTGTCCTTCGATTACGGCGTTTCCAGACCCCTGGCTTAGTGGGTGGCTGCCGAGCCAGGATTCGAACCTGGGCCTAAGGATCCAAAGTCCCGTGTGCTACCACTACACCACTCGGCACTGGTGCCGAAGGCCGGATTCGAACCGGCACGGGAGTCGCCCCCCAACAGTTTTTGAGACTGCCGCGTCTGCCATTCCGCCACTTCGGCGGTGCCGAGGAGCGGAGTCGAACCGCTGACACCTTGATTTTCAGTCAAGTGCTCTACCACCTGAGCTACCTCGGCATCACAGGAGATTCTAGCCCAAGCCCCTATATGTGTCAACCTAGACTGCTCGAGGAAAGCTCCTGCGACAGCGATGAGCACACTCCTTCCAGCGATGCAAGCTGCTCGTGGCTGGTCAGGTCGTAGTGAAGGGGGGTAATGGAGACTCTCTTGTGCCTTAATGCCCAGACATCTGTCCCTTCATCCTCTTTGGATTGGGGTTCGCCGTGCACAATCCAGTAGTAATCCCTCTTGCCATCATGGCCTGCCCTGACGCCGCCTCTCTTGACCGCGTCGGTATGGCTGCGTTCGCCGAGCTCCGTGATCTCGATCCCCGCAATCTGATCGAGGGGCAGGTTGGGCAGGTTGATGTTCAGCAGCAACCTCGGGGGCAATTTCCCAGCGGCAAGCTGCTGGGCCAGATAGGCGCAGATTCTGCTGGCGACTTCAAAATGCAAATCGTTGAAAGAAGCTACCGAGACGGCGATCGCTGGCAGCCCGTAGAAGTGGGCCTGGAAGGCAGCACCCACCGTCCCCGAGATAAGCACGTCGGTGCCCAGGTTTGAACCTTCGTTGATCCCGGCGATCACCAGGTCTATCTTGTCTTTTAAGAGCATCTTCAGGGCAATGATGACGCTGTCGGCAGGAGTGCCTTCCACGGCGTAGGTCTCGACCCCGGCCACCATGGGTTTTACCGCTCTTACTCTTAGTGGCTGGTGCAGGGTAACCGAGGTGCCTACCCCGCTCTGCTCGCGATCCGGGGCGACCACAATTATTTCAGCTATACTTTTGAGTTCCTCAGCGAGCGCCCATAGCCCCGGGGCGGCGATGCCGTCATCATTGGTGATGAGGATTTTCAAGGGGGAGACTCCTTCCGAACTCTCAGTTTACCACAAAGGGGATGGGGGAGACAAATCTCCACCACCCCCTCAACTCGATCCGGCCCGCAGGGACCGGAGTCTATTACTTTCCTAGCGTCATGCTGTCGATGAGCCTTGTCTTGCCGATTCTGACCGCCATCGAAACCAGTGCGAGCTCTTCGATCTGGTCAAGCTCCTCCAGCGTTTCGGGATCGGCAATGCTCACGTAGTCGATAGTGGCCCTGGGCTCGCTCTCGATGAGCGAGGCTATCTCCTTGCGGAGTACCTCGGCGCTTCTTTCGCCCTTCCTCCAGAGCTTTTGGGCGCGAGAAAGCGCCTTATAGAGTACCACTGCCGATTCCCTCTCCTCGGGGTCGAGATATACGTTGCGGCTGCTCATGGCCAGCCCGTCAAGCTCCCTCATAGTGGGCACAGCGACGACCTCGACGTTCATGTTGAGGTCGGAGACCATCCTCCTGATCACCACCAGTTGCTGGGCGTCCTTCTGCCCGAAGTAGGCTCTAGTGGGCTCAACAACGCCAAATAGCTTGGCGATCACCGTAGCCACGCCGCGGAAGTGGCCGGGTCGAAAAGCACCCTCCAGCCGCTCGGTGACGTTTCCAATCTCCACCCAGGTGCTGGATTCGGGAGGGTACATCTCGTCGGCGTCGGGCATGAAGACTACGTCCACCTTTTGTTCCTTAAGTAAAGAGAAGTCTCGCTCGGTGTCGCGGGGATAGGTGGCGAAATCCTCATGGGGACCGAACTGGGTGGGGTTGACGAAGATGCTGACGGCGACGTTCCTGTTCTCGGCCCGTGCCCGGTGAACCAGCTCGATGTGTCCCTCGTGCAGGTATCCCATTGTGGGGACGAAGCCCACCGAGCCGCTGAGCTTGCGCCGCCATTTCCTCACTTCCGCAATTTCATATAGGACTTTCATCGGCAGACGGAATACTTCTATAAGGACTTCTTAAGCTCCGCGAGGATGCTCTTGTCCATAGCATAGCTCTGCTTTTCGGTGGGAAAGGCGCCTGTCTGCACTTCGGCAATGTAGTCGGCAGTAGCGCTCTTGATGATTTCAGATAATCGCGCAAATTGCTTGGCATGTTTGGGAACGAAGTCGGTGTAGAGGCCTAAGAGGTCGCTGATTACCTGTACCTGGCCGTCGCAATACTTGCCAGCGCCGATGCCAATGGTAGGCACGCTGACTTTCTCGGTAATGAGTTTAGACAACGGCTCGGGTACACACTCAAGCACAATGGCGAAGGCGCCAGCCTCATCGAGTGCCTTGGCGTCGTTCACCAAGCGAATCGCTGCTTCCGTGGTCTTGCCCATCACCTTGAATCCCCCAAGCTGGTGTATCGATTGGGGGGTGAGGCCGATATGGCCCATCACAGGGATGCCAGAGGAGACAATACGCTTTGCCGTCTCCGCCATGCTCTCGCCGCCCTCGAGCTTTACCGCCTGAGCTCCTCCTTCTTGAATGAATCTGGCAGCGTTACGCAGGGCATCATCAGTGCAGACCTGATAGGTCATAAACGGCATGTCGCCCACTACCAGCGCTCGCGTCGTCCCTCTCACTACTGCTTTGGTGTGATGGATCATCTCATCCATGGTCACCGGGATTGTTGATTCATAGCCCAAAACCACCATTCCCAGGCTGTCGCCGACCAGTATCAGGGGTATTCCCGATTCGTCGATTAACTTGGCTGTGGAATAATCATAGGCGGTGAGCATGGCGATCCTCTCGCCCTTTTGCTTCATTTCCCTTATTTGCGTAATGGTAACCCTCATCATTTTCCTCCTCGCATGTTGGCTGGAAGCGTTGCCACTCTGTGGCAACGAATTCTCCGTCCCGATAGGAATCGGGACGCTACACCGAACAGGATTCCCTCTGTTTATGTACGATGGCATTGTGTGAGTCGACATGGACCTGCTTGGGGACATGGTTGGCTGCGTCGGCTTCGGAAACGGTCAGGTAGGAGAGGATGATTACCTTGTCCCCCGCAGAGACCAACCTGGCGGCGGCTCCATTGATGCAGATCGCCCCAGAACCGCGCTCTCCCTCTATGACGTATGTCTCCAGGCGAGAACCGTTGTTTATATCCAGCACGTGAACCTGCTCGTAGGGAAGGATGTCTGCTGCCTCCATGAGGTCCTTGTCGATGGTGATGCTTCCCTCGTACTGGATGTTGGCCTCGGTTACAGTAGCGCTGTGTATCTTGCTCTTGAGCATCGTTCTCATGTTACATGCCTCCTGCTCTGTTCATGCTAGCAATCTACGCATCTCCTCGGCTCTCTCGCTATTGATTTTCCCCTTATCTAGAGCCACGGGGATGGTCTGCAGTCCCAACTCACGGTAGGTGGACAGCAGCGCCGGGGCTGACTTCTCTAGCGCTGCAAGATGCTTCTTTATGGTTCCCAGGTCCCCCCGGGCAATGGGCCCGGTGAGGCAATTGGGCAGCCCAACGTTTTCCACATTGTTCAGTGTGCCGCGAAGCAGTGGCATTAGGGCGCGAGTGGCCTCGGGTGTAGACACCCCAAAGACCTGCCAGAGATCAGTAGACAGCTTCACCAGGGTAACCAGATAGTTGCAGGCGAAAACCGCTGCAGCATGATAGAGCACCTTGTCGCCTGCTCCTAGCCTTATCCAGTTTCCTTCGAGTGCTGACGCCATCTGCTTCAATGTCGCAAGCAACTCACCGTCTGTCTCCAGAGCGAACGTGGAGCCAGGGAGGTTTTCTATGGCATGAGCGACGCTGGCGAAGGTCTGCAAGGGGTGAAAACCACCGACCTGGGCACCGGCTCTCCTCGCTGGTTCCAGGGAATCCAGGGACTCGGCGCCGCTACAGTGAGCCACGCTCTGTCCTGGACGCCACTTGAGCTCGGCAACTACTTGGGCGATGGCATCATCGGGGGTGGTAATGAAGACGAGTTCAGCGACGTCGGCAACCGCCTGTTTTGTCTCGTATGAATTGCAACCGGGCACGCTTGCCGCCAGCCTATCAGCCGACGACTTGCTACGGCTGGCAACTGCTATCACACTATAGCCCTTGCTGCTCAGCCTTACTGCGAGAGCAGTGCCTACTGTTCCTGCCCCGATGAAGCCGACTCTTATCTCCGAGACATTGGTGTTCGCATTACTCATTTCTATCAACTAAAAAGCCTTCCCGGGCGTAGCCCAAGAAGGCTTTATCACAAGCGAATTCAAAGCTCGATGTTTTGCCGTCTCGGTCGTGCCCGATCCAAGCGACTAGCTTTTGAAAGAGCAACCACTCCTTACCGCCCCGAAGGGTCGATAGGAATTATGATTATAGCAATCTCGGCAGCGTTGTCAAGTTTATGGGCTTTGCGAAGTTAACTTTTGTTACCAATTTTCGATGTACTTCTGCCATTCAGGGCGTCCTTCAGGGCATCTATACATGAGGTAGCAACGGCCAGTGGGTGGTGTGGAGGGTTTGCGTAGGAGCTTCATCCTGGCTACCTCGGGTGGACGCCCTGCCTTACGTTGGTTACACACCTTGCACGCGCTTACCAAATTATCCCAGGCATGTGCGCCTCCGAGGAACCGCGGGATAATATGGTCTATGGTGAGTTCTCTCGTCTCTCTGCCGCAGTACTGACAGGTGTAATTGTCTCGAATGAAAACCTCGTGTCGGCTCAATCTCCGTTGCATGCGTGGCCGCTTGATCATGTAAGCAAGGCGGATTACCGATGGCACAGGTATAGCAATAGAGGGACTATGGATAATATCCGAGTTATTCTCCAAAACCTCAGCCTTGCCTCCCCAGAGCAGCACAACCGCCCGCCGTGCCCGGCAAACATTGAGCGGCTCGTAGTTCTGGTTTAGGACAAGGACCGGGGAATTTATCACAATGCTCTCCACTCAGTGCAGATTCTAGCAGAATGGCTCATTCTATGCAATATTACTGCCTTGACCCCTTTCACTGCTTAGGTTATATTTAGGGTTAGTATTGTAAGGAGGAAATCTGTGAATCTGCGTATCCCAGGGCCCACCCCATGCCCCGAGAATGTTCTCCGGGCGATGAGCAAACAGATGATCAACCATCGGGGGAAGGAATTCGGAACGCTAATCCACCAAGTGACCTCAAGGCTCAAGGAGTTGTTTCAGACGAAGGGCGATGTTTTCATACTCACCTCCTCGGGCACAGGGGCTATGGAGGCTGCCATTGTTAATTCCCTGTCCCCGGAAGACAGGGTGTTATCGCTATCCAACGGCGTTTTTGGGGATAGATTCGCAACTATCGCTGAGCGGTTTGGAGCCGAGGTGACCCGATCGACGTTTGAGTGGGGACAGGCTGTTGACCCAGACGCCGCAAAGCGGGCCCTTGAATCTGACACTAAGATTAAGGCAGTGCTGGTTACTCACAACGAGACCTCTACGGGGGTAACCAACGACCTGGCTGCTATCGGCAATCTGGTTAGACAGTATGATAAGCTGCTGTTGGTCGATGCCATCAGCAGCCTCGGCTGCATCGACTTGCAGGTTGATGCCTGGGGGTGCGATGTGGTGGTCACCGGCTCGCAAAAAGGGTGGATGGTACCCCCTGGTCTAGCATTTGTCAGCGTCGGCCCGCGTGGCTGGCAGGCACATGCTGAAGCCAAGATGCCGCGCTTCTATTGGGACTTCTCAACGGCTAAGGGCTTCTTGGAGAGAAGTCAAACCCCCTGGACTCCAGCGATTTCGGTCTTTTATGCTCTTGAGATCGCTCTGGGGATGATGGTTGAGGAAGGATTGCCTAACATCTTCGCCCGACATGCTCGTCTGGGTCAGAGGACCAGGGAGGGAGTGAAGTCGCTAGGCTTGTCGCTTTTCGCCGATGGGAAACATGCCTCGAATACTGTTACCGCTGTCAACTCCCCCAGTGGAATTGATTCCAAGAGGCTGGTCGATATTGTGAGGGAGGAGCACGGTATAGTCCTCGCTGGAGGGCAAGGGAGCTTGGCGGGGAAGATATTTCGCATCGGTCATCTCGGCTTTGTGACTGAGGCTGATGTCGATGATGCGATCGCACAGTTGCGCCTTGCTTTGCCCAAATTAGGGTATAAGCTGCCTGGGGGATAGAGGTAGCGTTGCCACTCTTGTGGCAACGGATTCTGCGTCGTGACAGGAGTCACAACGCTACAACAGATAGTACCCTGAGATTTGTGTTATGAGTTGGAAAATCCTGGTTGCAGATCCCATTGCTGATGAGGGAGTAGCAGCTCTAACTTCTGAAGCCACGGTGGACGTCAGGTTGGGGCTAAAGCCCGATGAGTTGGCAGGTGTTATCGGCGATTACGACGCCCTGGTGGTTCGCAGTGAGACCAAGGTTCCTGCTGAGGTTATCGAGGTGGGGCGGAGGCTTCAGGTTATCGGCCGCGCCGGGATAGGCGTGGAGAACATCGATCTTGAGGCGGCAACCAGGCGGGGGATCGTGGTAGTCAACGCCCCTGCGGGAAACGTCATATCCACTGCCGAACATACCCTGACTCTCTTACTCGCACTGGCTCGCCATGTACCTCAAGCATGCACCAAGCTGAAATCAGGCGAGTGGAGTCGACAAGAGTTTATCGGCACTGAGGTGCGCAACAAGACGCTGGGCATAATCGGGCTGGGTCGCGTGGGGTCCGAGGTCGCAAGAATGGCCAAGGCGTTGGAGATGAAGATCGTTGCGCATGACCCCTTCGTCTCCAAGGAACAGGCTCAGCATCTGGGAGTGGAGCTGGTCTCGTGGGAGCAATTGTTGAGAGGATCTGACTTTATCACAATTCATGTCCCGCTTACAAAGGCTACGAAGGGATTCATAGGGGACGAGGAGCTGTCTCTGGTCAAACCCACGGTGAGGTTCATCAACACCGCCCGGGGCGGGGTAATAGATGAGGAAGCGCTCTACAAGGCCATCGAAGAGGGTAGGGTAGCTGGCGCTGCTGTAGACGTGTTCGCCGAGGAGCCAGCACGGGATAATATCCTTCTCAAGAGCGATAAGGTCATCGCGACTCCTCACCTGGGCGCCTCGACCGCTGAGGCGCAGACGACTGTGGCGGTGGATGTAGCGGAGCAGGTTTTAGCTGTGCTCAAGGGGCGTCCTGCCCGCTATGCGGTCAATGTCCCCCTGATGCCCCCCGAAACCGCCTCGGTATTGACGCCTTTCCTGGCTGTAGCCTCTGATGTGGGGAAGTTGTGTACTCAGCTTGCTGAGGGGCATACAGATACTATTGTGATCAAATACGAGGGCGAGATCGCCGACTACGATAATACGGCTCTCAAGGCGGCGGTATTGGGCGGACTCTTAGAGTCGGTCACTGAGGAGCGGGTTAACCTGGTGAACGCCAGCGTCATAGCCCAGAGCCGGGGGCTGAAGGTAATTGAGCAGAAGACGGCGAAGTGTGAGAACTACACCAATCTCATCTCTGTCGAGATTACCACCGACGTCGGGACGACCACGGTGACCGGCACGCTGATGAGGGGGGAAACGCATATCGTCCGGGTCAACAGCTACTGGATCGATATTGTGCCTACGGGAGGCTATTGGCTATTCAGCGATCATCTTGACCGTCCTGGCCTCATCGGGGCGGTAGGTGTGGTAACCGGCAGTGCTGATGTCAATATAAGCTCGATGCAGGTGGGACGGCTCGAGCCCCGAGGTCGAGCGCTGATGCTGCTTGCTCTGGACAGGGAAGTCAACGAAGAGGTGCGCCAGCAGCTTCTGGCTATCCCCGATGTCTATACTGCCAAACTGGTGAAGTTTTAGCGGGTGGCCTCACCTTCTTGAAGTTTAGCCAATAAGCCCCAAAACCTTTGCTAGGAGCCAGCCCAGGCCAGCGCAAATCGGGAAGGTTGCTACCCAGGCTATCACCATGTTGCGCGCTACACCCCATCTCACTGCTGAGAGGCGTCTGGTAGCACCCACACCCATGACCGAGCTGCTGATGCACTGGGTAGTGCTTACCGGAATGCCCAGGTTGGAGGCAGCCTCGATTACTGCTGCTGCTGACATCTCGACGGCGGAGCCATGGACGGGGCGGAGGGTGGTGATTCTGGTGCCAACTGTTCGTATTACCCGCCACCCGCCGAAGGCAATGCCCAGAGCAACGGATATTGCAGAGGCGAATATCACCCAAAGTGGAATGTCGAACTGTTCCCCACTATAAATCATCAGCCCCAACGCGATGATACCAATTGGCATCTGTCCGTCATTCTTGCCGTGGGCATAGGCCACGAAGGCGGCGGCGATGATTTGCACTTTGCTGAAGATATTGTTCACCGTGTCCGGCGGGCTGCGTCGAAACAGCCACATGATAATAACCATAAGACCAAAGCCGCCAGCAAAGCCCAAAAGGGGAGCGAGAATGACCGCCAGTAGCACCTTGCCAAGAACCCCCCAGACGATAGCGCCGGTGCCCACGGCGGCTATCCCTGCCCCCAGCAACCCCGCCACCAGAGAGTGGGATACGCTCAGCGGCATCCCGTAGTAGGTGGCAGCAATAACCCAGATTATGGCTGCGGCAACACCGGCAACCACCACATAGAGCCCCAACCCTGAATCCATAAGCGCTCCGGGCGTAACGATTCCTTTGCCGATTGTCTTGGCAACATAAGCGCCAAGTAAAGCCCCACTCAGGGTTCCTACAAGGTTGAAGAAGGCCGCCATGATGACGGCGGTGCGGGGGGAGAGGACGCGGCTGCCGATAGCGGTGGCGATGGCATTGGCAGCGTCGTTGAGACCATTGGAGAAACCGAAACCCAGAGCAGCTACGATGATCAGGACGAGCAGAAAGAAGGAATCAGCCATGCTTGAGCACCACGCCCTCGAGGACGTTTGCTACGTCTTCGCCCTTGTCGACGGCGTTCTCCAGGTGCTCGTATACCTCACGCCACTTGATGACATCAGTAATCGGTGTGCCATCGAATAGCTCAGCCAGGGCAAAGCGCACTATAGCATCGGCTTCGTTTTCCAACCGGTTGATCTCGACACAGTGCTGCAATATCTCCTTCATCTTGGAGCGGTTGCGAAGAAGCGGCACCGCTATCACTAATTCGTCGGTCACCGCAACCAGGATGGCTGCCAGCTCCTGTGCCCTGGTCGTGGGCTGCTCGATGCGGTAAAGAAGCATGGCGTTGGCAGCACCCTCCATAAAATCCATCACGTCATCCAAATTCTCAGTGAGGAGATAGATATCCTCGCGGTCAAGGGGTGTCACGAAGGTGCGGTGCAGTTGTTCCATTATCTGGTGAGTGATGGCATCACCATTATGCTCAAGCTCAGTCATTCGGGCCACCTTTTGGGGCACATTTGTGTAATCCTCGAAGAAGTTGGCAAGCTCCTTGGCAGCGGTGGCCACATTGGCTACACTCCTCTCGAAGAGGTCGAAGAACTTCGGTTCGCTGGGCATTAGTGAGAATCTAGGCAAAGTTCACCTCTCAGAGGTAGTGAAGATGTGACAAAAAGGTGCCTAACAACAGAAGCTAGTGGGTTGGATGGGGTAGGGTCAGCCATAACAGAAGTAGTGCTTCGCTTTTTACTCGCTCTGGGCAATATACGCCTGCCTTAGTGCTACGCTTGTGGCTTTGACCCCACTAGAATACTAGATTAGAGCCAGCCAATTGTCAAGATGTGCATATTGAGATTATCCGGCAACCTGTTCATTCCTACCTGTCTACCTTACCTTAATGTTGCTTTCGGGGGCGCTCTTTCAATTTCCCTCGAAATAGCTTACACTACTCGTGAATTATTAACAATAATAGGGTATTTGTCTGGTTGGGGGTTAGACATGACACAGCTACTGCGAAGCATAAACATGGCCACGAAGTTTCAGATTCTGGTAGAGGTAGCCGCAAATCAGCCGGATATACAGCAGAGGGACATTGCCCAAAGGCTGGACCTGAGTCCCCAGGCTGTCTCAGACTATGTGAGGGAGCTCGTGAAAGACGGTTGGCTCATCTCAGAGGGACGATCGAAATATAGAGTGACCAGAGAAGGCGTGGACTGGATGCTGAAGGGGCTTAGGGAATGGCGTGATTATTCCGATGCTGTGCAAAGTGCGATAGCCAGCGTATCGGTCTCTGCTGCAGTAGCGGATTGTGATGTGTCTGAGGGACAGGAAGTCGGGCTGTTGATGAGAGACGGTTTATTGCTTGCAACCGATGACTTAGAAGCTGAGGCCAAAGGGGTGGCTGTTTCCAGCGCGAGAAAAGGTGAAGATGTGGGCGTCTCTAACATTACTGGGATTGTGCCGCTTGAGGTGGGGAGGGTGACAGTCTTGAGGATACCTGGCATACAGGGAGGCGGATCGAGACGGACGGACTTCAGTAGGTTGAAGAAGATGGTCAAGGATAAACAGCTAGTTGGTGCCATTGGTATAGAGGCTTTGATTGCCCTGAGGAAGGCAGGCGTAGAGCCAAAGTGTTTCTATGGTGTGAGGGAGGCGGTTGTAGAAGCGGCGCGGAGCGGCATATCTCCGGCAGTTGTTTGCGTCGATGATGACACTTCGGCTCTGTTGAGAATGCTGGAGGAAAAAGACATAGATTATGAAATTCTCGATGCGCGAGAAAACTAGAGGGCGCAGTACTTCCCAATAGCTACATTCTTCTAATTACCTCGGGCCGGCGTGAGGGGCAGGAGTAGCTCCCCACGCCGTTTTTCCTTTTTTCTGACAACCATAGAGGGAAGCCATGATTCTCAACAAAGAAACTATAGAAGGATATTGACATCTTCAGAGATCGGTACTATTATCCCAAATAGTGGATTAAACTCCACATTTATGGATTTTCTCCCGCTGGTAAGGGATGGGTGCAAGTGGCAATGTGACAGGAACATGACGGATACCAGGTCGGTTACATAGAAATGGAGGCAAGACATGCTGAGAAAGGGCAAGACAACGATGTTTGTCAGCGTATTGCTGATATGCGCGCTTATAGTCATTGCTGCTGTTCTCGCGTGTGACCAGGGAAGGGAAGTGGCTGCGCCGGGTGCAATAACGGATGACCAGGGAAGGGAAGTGTACCTTGAAAGCATACCTCAGAGGATCGTCTCCCATGTGCCGAGCATTACCGAGACCATTTTTGCCCTTGACCTTGGTGACAAGATTGTTGGAGTCAGTGACCACTGCAACTACCCCGATGAAGCTACGAACAAGCCCAAAGTCGGCGGTTATTTTACGCCTAGCATCGAGAGGATTGTGGCGCTGGACCCCGACCTCGTCCTGACCGATGATGGCCATGTCGCTGATATTGCTCAACTTGAGGGCCTGGGGATTCCGTTTATCGTTTTGCAGCCCAAGGATCTCGATGGCGTTCTCAGCAACATCGAGCTGCTGGGGAACATAACCGGAAGCCAACAAAAAGCCAGCGAACTTATCAGCGACCTCGAAGAGCGCATTGATGCTGTTATTGCTACAGTGGAGGATGCCCCCCGCCCCAGGGTGTTCTACGTGTATGACGCTACTGATCCCACCAAACCGTGGACAGCGGGGCCAGGCTCCTTTGTCGACGCCCTTATCAGCCTTGCTGGTGGGGAGAATGTTGCTGCCCAGGCCCAGGGGCCCTGGATACAGTTTAGTATGGAGGAGTTGATTGACTCCGACCCGGAGATCATCCTGGTGAATGACATGATGGGTACGGCGGTTATATCGCCATCTGAGATAAAGAAGATTGCCACCTGGCAGGGGATGACAGCGGTCAGGGAAGACCGCATTGGGGTTGTCGATGGCGACCTGGTCGACCGCCCGGGCCCACGCATCGTAGAGGGTTTGGAGGAGATGGCCAGGATTATCCATCCCGAGCTATTCAGTGATTAGTCACGGGCAAATAGGGGGATTTCCAAGATGAGGCCGCTCGAGCAGGTTATACGGGAGATCAAGCCCCTGGATGAGGGGGCCATGGCTGTAGCGCGGGCTCGCCAGGACACCTTAACCAAGCCCCTGGGGAGTCTGGGGAGGTTGGAGGAATTGTCGGTCAAAGTGGCAGGTATCA